>JBAWHI010000476.1:0-7074 GCA_049593675.1 Nocardioides sp. | reverse complement strand
TCCCCCAGGTGGTCGTGCCGGGCGCGATGGAGTGCTTCAACTTCGGTGCGGTGGAGACGATCCCGGCGGAGTTCAACACGCCGGAGCGCAACGTGCTGATCCACAACCCGAACATCACCTCGCTCACCGCCACCCCCGAGGAGATGGTCAAGCTCGGCGAGTACCTCGCGGAGCACGTCAACCAGGCGCCTGGGCCCAAGGCTGTCGGCCTGCCGCTCGCCGGCCTGGACAACTACTTCAGGGAAGGCAGTCAGTGGCACGGGCTGGACGTCACGCCGCTGTTCGAGGCCGTGCGCGCGACTCTCGACCCGGAGATCGAGCTGTTGGAGATGCAGAACAACATCAACGACGAGGAGTTCGCCGACGCCATCTTCGACCTCTTCATGAAGCAGTGGTCGTCCGTCGCGACCGCGTCGGCCTGACGGGCCGGCGGTCCACCGTCCCCATCGACCGATCACATCACGGCAGGAGACCCACATCACCAGCGAAACCGTCAGAGTCCTGCTCCTGCGCCACGCCCAGGTCGCAGGACATCGGGGCGACGTCCCCATCACCGACGTCGGGAGGGCACAGGCGCGACGTGCCGGTGAGTGGATCCGCGAGCGAGACTTCCCGGTGCGCGCCGTCCTCTACGGGGGGACGCGTCGGACCCGGGAGACCGCCGAGGAGGTAGCCGTCGGCTTCGCGGGGGCGGGCGGCAGGGATGTCGGAGTGCAGGACAGCTTCGCGCTGCGCAACCCGGACCTCTATCTGGGTGGGGAGCGCGTCTCCATGGTGAGCACTGCTGAGGCATTCGCCGAGCAGGCGCCGAGCCTGACAGCCGAGGACGTCCTGCAGGTCCCGTTCTTCGCGCAGTGGCTGACCCACCCCGAACGGGTCGGCTTCTGGGTCGCCCACCAGTCGCCGCCGGGGGACACCGCAGCGATGGTCCATCAACGGATCAGGGGGTTCGCGGCCAGCCTCGCCGACGTCCCTGCCTGGCGCGGATCGACCGTGGTCGCTGTGACCCACTCCCCGGTGCTACGTGCCGTCGACCTCCACCACCACGGCGCGGACCGTGGGGAGCCGGCCTACGTCACCGGCTACCAGCTATCGATCCACCGCGGTTCAGTCGAGATCGATGATGTCGCACCGGCGACGTCCTGAGCCCACCCAACCGAGGAGAAGAGCCGTGCCAGCCGCGATCATCACCTGCGCCCCGACAGGTGCTATCCACACGCCGTCGATGTCGCCGTATCTCCCCGTGACGCCGACCGAGATAGCCACAGCGGCGCTCGCCGCTGCAGATGCGGGCGCGGCGATCGTGCACCTGCACGTCCGTGACCCGGCCGACGGCCACCCCGTGCAGGACACGGGCCTCTTCCGTGAGCTGCTGGCGGAGATCGAGGGGAACTCGGACGTGGTCATCAACCTGACCACGGGCGGCAGTCCGCACATGTCGGTGGAGGAGCGGATCCGACCCGCGGTCGACCTGGCGCCCGAGCTCGCGTCGCTCAACATGGGGAGCATGAACATGGGTCTGTTCCCCATGCTCGAGCGCTTCCCGGACCCCAAGCACGACTGGGAACGGCAGCACCTCGGCAACAAGGACCTGGTCTTCAAGAACACCTTCGCCGACATCGAGCGGATCCTGAAGACCTGCGGCGACCAGGGGACGCGGTTCGAGTTCGAGTGCTACGACACCGCGCACCTGTACAACCTGGCGCACTTCCTGGACCGCGGCCTCGTCGAGCCGCCGCTGTTCATCCAGAGCGTCGTGGGTCTGCTCGGTGGCATCGGCGCTGACGTCGAGGATCTGCTGCACCTACGACGTAGCGCCATCCGGCTCTTCGGCGACCAGTTCGAGTGGTCGACGCTGGGCGCCGGCGCCGCACAGATCCGGGTGAGCACGATGGCACTGGCGCTCGGCGCCAACGCCCGGGTCGGGCTCGAGGACTCGCTGTGGGACGGACCCGGCAAGCTCGCCGAGTCGAGCCGGGTGCAGGTCGAACGGGTCCGGTCGGTGGCAGAGCTCCTCTATCGCGAGGTGGCCACCCCAGCGGAGGCCCGGCGGCGGCTCGCGCTCCGCTCGGCACGGTGAAGTCTGCGGGCGAACGGCGTGAGAGCATGAACCGCAGCCCGGGTGCCACAGGAGGAACATCGTGAACGGACACGGCGCGGGGTCGACCATCAGCGGTGAACTGCTGTCGACCTCCGTGAAGAAGCTGTTGCTCGATCGGATCATGAGCGGCTACTACAAGCCGGGTGAGCGGATCATCGAGCTGCAGCTGTCCAAGGAGCTGGGAACGAGTCAGTCTCCGGTACGTGAGGCCCTCCGCGACCTGGCCGCGATCGGCATCGTCACGATCCACTCCCGGCGCGGGGCGCGGGTTCGGCTGCCCACCAGCAAGGAGCTCTCCGACATCAGCCTGGTGCGCTCGGAGATCGACGCTCTCGCTGCCAGGGTCGCCTCGCCGCTCGTGGACGAGGACACGCTGGACCAGCTGCGAGAGGCGTACGCCGATATGCAGCGCCATCACGCCGAGGGCGATCACGTGGCACTCACGCAGGCGGATGCGCAGTTCCACCGGCTGATCGTGATGAGCTCGGCCAACCAGGCGATCCAGCACGTCTTCGATCAGCTGGAGCCCTTCGCCCGCACCTTCATCACCCTGACCCTTCCGAGAGCGAACGTGCAGTCCATCATCGGCGAGCACAAGCTGATCCTGGACGCGCTCGAGAGTCGGGACGCGGCCCTCGCGGCCGGTCGCGCCCGCGCGCACCAGGTGAACGTGAGCGTCCTCTTCCGTGACCACTACGACACCGGCGACTCGGGCGGAGCGCCCGACTGACGTCGGCGACCTGGTGCGGTCCGGTGACCCGGTGTCTGGTCGGCGGTCACGATCGCACGCCGACCTCGTCAGGGTTTCCGATATAGTAATCGATTATCGAGGTTCAGAGGCCCCCGATCGGTGAGCCTGGTCCCATCACGGGTCCGGACATGCGCGATCATGGAGGCTGGCGCTCCTGCGATCAATCCGCTCAGCATCCCTGGAGGACTCATGACCAGCTCGGACCTGCCCGTGCGCAGTGTGCTGGCCGACCAGGTGAAGGAATGGCTGCTCGACGCCATCCTCAACGGCACCTACCCGCCTGACTCCCGGATCGTGGAGACCGCGGTCGCGAAGGAGCTCGGCACCAGCCAGGCGCCGGTCCGGGAGGCCCTGCGGGGGCTCGAGGCCTTGGGCATGGTCGAGATCGCGCCTTTCCGCGGAGCCAGGGTCCGTCGGATCGATGCTGAGGAGCTCCTCGAGGCCTACGTGGTCCGCTCCACGATCGAGGTGCTCGGTGCCCGGCTCGCGATGGCGCGAGTCACCGATGACGATGTCGCTGAGCTGATCGCCATCGGCGATCAGATGCGTCGCGCAGCTGACGCCGCCGACGGTCGGACCCTGGCGGCCATCGACGCAGGTCTGCATGAGCGCATCATGCAGCTTGCCGGCAACCGCACCCTGCTACGTGTGTGGCAGTCACTCGAGCCGATGTCGCGCACCTACATCACCCTGGCAGGCCCCGGGTCCGACCACCAATGGAGTGCAGCTCTCCACACCCCGATCCTCGAGGCGATCCGCCGACGTGACACCGACGGTGTCGTCCGGGCGATCGAGAGGCACTTCGAGGAGATCCGCGAGTGGCTCGCGGTTCATCTCGCCGAGGTCGTCGAGCAGGCCGAAGGTCCGTCGGGCGGGCGCGCCTCCTGACCCGACGTCCGACGACGTCCTCCGCTCCACCGTCGTGCCCGCTGGCTTCGTCGACCGGTCAGGTCCTACGCCGTGGGATCGGGGAGCAGGACGTCGCGGACCAGGCTCTCGAGCTCGGCACAGGCCCCGAGGAACTGCCGCAGGGTGTGGCGGGTGGCGCCGAAGCTCTCGAACTCGTCCGCGGACATCGCGTCGACATGGTAGGCACGGCGGAAGTCGGGCAGCTGCTCGAGCTCACGCAGGACGGCGTCGTCGACCGGCTCATCGATCCGTGGGCGAGGATCGATGTCGCTGGCGTTGAGACGCTCCTGCCACGCGAACGGGGGAGAGACGACGACGTCACCGCCGACCAGCTCGCTCCAGTGCCGCTGGTTGCGGAACGCCGCCGACAGCAGTCGGGTGCGGAACCCACGCTCCTGGAAGATCGCGTACGCGTGCTTGAAGACCGCTACGCCGGCCCAGTCCAACGCCTCCGGGTCCACGACGACGCCGTCGCGGGCTGCGACCGACTTCATCCAGTCGTCGAGGCGGCCGACCATGATCGTGCACACCGGGCCCATGGCGCCGACGTCGTGTCCCTCGGCCTCGCGACGCTCGAGTCCGCGTTCGATGGCCTCCGCCACCGCCACCGCCTGGGGCACGGTGAAGGACACGGTCGCGTTGATGCTGACGCCGCGACAGGTCGCCTCCTCCATCGCTCGGATGCCGACCTCGGTGGCCGGGATCTTGACGATGATGTTGGGCGCAAGGCCGTCGAACTGCAGGGCCTGCGCGACCAGGGCGTCGGCATCGCGATAGAGCCGGGGATCGGTCTGGATCGACAGCCGGCCGTTGCGTCCTGCGTGCGCAGCGAACGCGTCGGTGAACAGACCTGCTGCCTCGATCGAGAGCTCCTCGACCATCGCCCAGCCGATCTCCGACTCCGAGGCTGTCGGGTGGGCATCGGCGTACCCGCGGATCCGTCCCTCCCACCGGGGCAGGTCGGCGCGCAGTGCGGCCAGGGCGATGACCGGGTTGCAGGTCGCCCCTGCTGCACCCCAACCGATCGCGGCCGTCAGCTCGCGGGGCGCCACCGAGTCGCTCCAGAGCCGGGTAGGCGTCTGGGTCGTCATCTGCAGCAGTGGAGGCACGGACAGCTCGGGGCTCTGGGTTGCCTCGCTGGTGGCCGGATCGCTCACGTGTGCTCCTCAGGTAGTTGTCGACTCGCCTCGTGTTGCGTGGGGCGCGGGCCGTGGGTCGTGCTCACGCGGACTCCTCGTCCATCAGCAGGACCGGCTTGACGACGCTCCCGCTCAGACAGTCGGCGGCTGCCTGGTTGATGTCGTCGAGGCGGTAGTGGGTGATCAACCGGTCGAAGGGGAGCAGGCCGCGCCGGTGCAGGTCGAGAAGACGGGGGATCATCACCACCGGCGTCGAGTCGCCCTGCAGCACCCCGCGCACGGTGAGACCTCTGGTCATGGCCTCGAGCATCACGATGCCGCCGAGGGCGCCGGGGGGCGCCGTACCGACGTAGGCGCAGGTCCCGAGCGAGTCGAGCGACCGCACGGCCTGGGTCAGGACCTCCGGGACTCCAGTGGTCTCCAGGACGAAGTCGACTCCGCGACCGCCCGTCGCGTCGCGGATCGCGGTGACGGGGTCGGCCTCCTCGGGGGACACCAGGTGCGTCGCGCCCAACTCGGCTGCCAGCGCAAGCCGTGAGGCGCGGCGGTTGACCGCCACGATCGTGGTGGCGCCGCTCAGTCGCGCTGCCATGACAGCCGAGAGGCCGACGGAGCCGGCACCGAAGATCGCGACCGCCGATCCCGGGTTCACCTGCAGGACGTCGAGGACGGTCCCGGCGCCGGTCTGCACGGCACATGCCAGCGGACCGGCGACCAGCAGATCGGCATCGTGCTCGACCTTCACGACGCTGCGGGCGTTGGCGATGCAGAAGGTCCCGAACGAGGACTGTCCGAAGAAGTGGTCGCCGACCGGGCGACCGTGCAGATCTGTCGCGGCCGTCGAGCCGTCCGCACGGGAGCAACCGAACTTCAGCTCCGCGATGGAGTCGCAGTAGGCCGACCGCCCGGTGCGACAGCGACGGCACAGGCCGCAGGAAGGGAAGCTGAGCACCACCTTGTCTCCGACCGCGACCCCGTGCACCGCGCTCCCGACCTCCCGGACGACGCCGGCCCCCTCGTGCCCGAGGATCGCCGGCAGCGATTCCGGCCGTGCGTCCCGCACGAGGAGGTCGGTGTGGCACATGCCGGCCGCGACGACCTCGACGAGAACCTCGTCTCGCCGGGGCTCGGCCAACGTGACCTGTTCGAGGTGGAACGGCCCGCCACGCTCGCGCACCACGGCGCACGTGGCCGAACGCTCCGCGGGACGGCCGCTCACTGGGTGGCCGTGAGGCCGCCGTCCAACGTGAGGATCTGTCCAGTCACGAAGGACGAGGCGTCGGAGCAGAAGAAGAGGAGGGACCCCACGAGATCGTCGGTCTCGGCGATCCTGCGGAGCGGGATCCGGCTGACGAGGTTGTCGTAGAACCCCGGCTGAGCGAGCAACTCGGCTGCTTGAGCCGTCCGCACGAACGTCGGCGAGATGGTGTTGACCCGGATGCGGTGCTTCGCCCACTCGGTGGCGTGCTGCCGGGTCAGGGCGTCGAGGGCGCCCTTGGCTGCGACGTAGGCGGAGAAGCCGGAGTCGATGCCGAGCTGCCCGCGCACGGAGCTCACGTTGAGGATGGAGCCGCCCTCGCCTCCTGCGATCATGGCGCGCGCCGCGGCCTGGGAGACCAACAGCGCCGTGGTCAGGTTCAGGTCGAGGATCCGGTTCCAGTCCGACTGCGGGTACTCCTCCGCGGCGTGCAACGCGGTTCCCGCGCCCCCGCCGATCCCGTTGACCAGCACGTCGACGCGGCCGAACCGGTCCAGCGTCTGCTGCACGGCGTCGTCGGCGGACTCCTTCTGCGCCATGTCCCCGGTGAAGACGAGCGCCTCGCTGCCCGCGGCCTCGACGGCCGCCCGAGCCTCGGCGAGCCGCTCCTCGGAGCGTCCGATGATGGCTACCCGTGCACCGACACCCGCGAGGGCGGCACAGGTCCGAACACCGACGCCGCCGGAGCCTCCAGCGACGACAGCCACGCGGCCATCGAGCCGAAAGCGCTGCAGCTCGTTCGTGCTTGCATCAGTCATGGCAAAGTCCTCAGGTTCGACGGGAGCAGGTTCGAAGGGCGCCGCTGGGTTCAGCGGACGGGGGAGCGCCTGGCGGTGAACTTGTCCCACAGCGATGCCGCGTTGAGCGTCTGGATGTGATCCATCATGTATTCCTGACCGATGTCGACCGGGCCGAA
>JBAWHI010000475.1:0-11872 GCA_049593675.1 Nocardioides sp. | reverse complement strand
CCGGTCTGCTCGATCGGGTGCTGCTCGCCCTGCTTGCGGAACTCGGTGAACTCCGGCGAGCCGTTGTCCATGTCGCCGATGAACCGCTCGGCGAACTTCCCGTTCTTGATGTCGGCCAGGACCGCCTCCATGTTGGCCTTCACGTCCGGCGTGATGACGCGGGGGCCGGAGACGTAGTCGCCGAACTCGGCCGTGTCGGAGACCGACCAGCGCTGCTTGGCGATGCCGCCCTCGTACATCAGGTCGACGATGAGCTTGAGCTCGTGGAGGCACTCGAAGTAGGCGACCTCGGGCTGGTAGCCGGCCTCGGTGAGCACCTCGAAGCCGTACATCACCAGCTGGGAGGCGCCGCCGCAGAGCACGGCCTGCTCACCGAACAGGTCGGTCTCGGTCTCCTCGGTGAAGGTGGTCTTGATGCCGCCGGCGCGCAGGCCGCCGATGCCCTTGGCGTAGGACAGCGCGAGCGGCCAGGCGTTGCCCGACTCGTCCTTCTCGACGGCCACGAGGACCGGAACGCCGCGGCCGTCGACGTACTCACGGCGGACCAGGTGGCCCGGGCCCTTCGGCGCGACCATGAACACGTCGACGCCCTCGGGCGGGGTGATGAACCCGAAGCGGATGTTGAAGCCGTGGCCGAAGACGAGCGTGTCACCGGCGGCGAGCTGGGGCGCGATCTCCTCGGCGTACAGCTTCCGCTGGTGCTGGTCGGGCGCGAGGATGACGATGACGTCGGCCTCCTCCGCCGCCTCGGCCGGCGTGAGGACGCGCAGGCCCTCGGACTCGGCCTTGGCGCGGCTCTTCGAGCCGGGCTGCAGTCCGACGCGGACGTCGACGCCCGAGTCGCGCAGCGACAGCGCGTGGGCGTGGCCCTGGCTGCCATAACCGATGACCGCCACGTTCTTGCCCTGGATCAGGGACAGATCGGCGTCGTCGTCGTAGAACATCTCAGCCACGGGGGCTTCTCCTTCTGGGTTGGGGTGGAGCTTCGTTTCGAGACAGGCGTGGGACGCCTTCCTCAACCACCGACGGCGGGTGGTGCCGGGACGTTGACCGGGCGCAGGGTGCGCTCGGAGATGGAGCGGGAGCCGCGACCGATCGCGACCATGCCGGACTGGACGAGCTCACGGATGCCGAACGGCTCGAGCACCCGGAGCAGGTCGGAGAGCTTGTCGGCGTTGCCGACCGCCTGGATGGTCACCGCGTCCGGGGCGATGTCGACCACCTTGGCCCGGAACAGCTGGACGGCGTCGAGCACCTGGCCGCGTGCCTCCGCGTCGGCCTTGACCTTGACCAGCAGCAGCTCACGGTTGACCGAGGCCGACCCGTCGAGCTCCACGATCTTGATGACCTCGACGAGCTTGTTGAGCTGCTTGGTGACCTGCTCGAGTGGCGACTCCTCGACGTTCACCACGATCGTCATCCGGGAGATCTCCGGGTGCTCGGTCGGGCCGACCGCGAGGGAGTCGATGTTGTAGCCGCGACGGCTGAAGAGCCCCGCGATCCGGGCCAGCACGCCGGGCTTGTTCTCGACGAGCACCGAGAGCGTGTGGCGGGTGTTGGGCGCGGCGGTCATGCGCGGAGCTCCACATCTGCGTCGTCGTCGAAGTTCGGGGCCAGGTCCCGGGCGTACTTGATCTCGTCGTTGCTGGTGCCGGCGGCGACCATCGGCCACACCATCGCGTCGCGGTGCACCCGGAAGTCCACGACGACCGGGACGTCGTTGATCTCCATCGCCTTCTCGATCGTCGCGTCGACGTCCTCCGGGCTCTCGCAGGCCAGCCCGACGCAGCCGTAGGCGTCGGCCAGCTTGACGAAGTCCGGGATCCGCTTGGAGTGCAGGTCGGTGTTGGAGTAGCGCTCGTTGTAGAACAGCGACTGCCACTGCCGGACCATCCCGAGCGACTCGTTGTTGATCACCGCGACCTTGATCGGGATGTCGTTGATCGCGCAGGTGGCCAGCTCCTGGTTGGTCATCTGGAAGCAGCCGTCGCCGTCGACCGCCCACACCGTGGTGTCGGGACAGCCGACCTTCGCCCCCATGGCGGCCGGAACGGCGTAGCCCATGGTGCCGAGGCCGCCGGAGTTGATCCAGCTGTTCGGCCGCTCGTAGCCGATGAACTGGGCCGCCCACATCTGGTGCTGCCCCACGCCGGAGGCATAGATGGCCTCGGGTCCGGCGATCGCGCCCAGCCGCTCGAGGACGTACTGCGGGGCCAGCTCACCGGCCGGTGCGTCGTAGCCGAGCGGGTAGGTCTTCTTCACCCCGGCGAGGAACTCGACCCAGGCCTCGTAGTCGCCGGTGTGCCCGGCGTTGGACTCCGCCTGGAGCGCGACGACCAGGTCGCTGATCACCTCACGGCAGTCCCCCACGATCGGCACGTCCACCGCGCGGTTCTTGCCGATCTCCGCCGGGTCGATGTCGGCGTGGATGATCCGCGCACCGGGGGCGAAGGAGTCGAGGTTGCCGGTCACCCGGTCGTCGAAGCGGGCGCCGAGGCTGATGATCAGGTCGCTGCGCTGCAGGCCCGCGACCGCGGCGACGGTGCCGTGCATGCCCGGCATGCCGAGGTGCTGCGGGTGGCTGTCGGGGAAGGCGCCACGCGCCATCAGCGTGGTGACGACCGGCATCCCGGTCAGTTCGGCCAGGGCGCGGAGCTCACGGGAGGCGCCGGCTCGGATGCACCCGCCGCCGACGTAGAGGACCGGGCGGCGCGCCTCGAGGATCAGCCGGGACGCCTCGCGGATCTGCTTGGCGTGCGGTCGGGTCACGGGCCGGTAGCCGGGCAGGTTCAGCTCGGTCGGCCAGGCGTAGCTCGTGCTCGCCTGCAGGGCCGACTTCGCCACGTCCACGAGGACCGGCCCGGGGCGACCGGTGGAGGCGATGTAGAACGCCTCTGCGACCGTGCGCGGGATGTCGGCGGGGTCGGTGACGAGGAAGTTGTGCTTGGTGATCGGCATCGTGATGCCGCGGATGTCGGCCTCCTGGAAGGCGTCGGTGCCGATCGCGGCAGCGCCGACCTGGCCGGTGACGGCCACCAGCGGGACCGAGTCCATGTGCGCGTCCGCGAGCGGGGTCACCAGGTTGGTCGCCCCGGGCCCGGAGGTGGCCATGCAGACGCCGACCCGCCCGGTGGCGGCGGCGTACCCCTGCGCGGCGTGGCCGGCTCCCTGCTCGTGCCGGACCAGGATGTGCCGGATCGAGGAGTCCATCAGGGGGTCGTAGGCCGGGAGGATCGCGCCGCCCGGGATGCCGAAGATGTCGGTGGTCCCCGCGGCCTCCAGCGACCTGATCAGGCTCTGGGCGCCTGTCATCTGCTCGCTCATCGATCTACTTCCTGTCTCGTCCCGTGCTGTGCCCAACAAAAAACCCCTCGGCCCGGCGTGGGCGGCGAGGGGTGACGTGCGCGCGAGTCGGTGTCGACTCAGCTCACACGTCGCGTGCGTACAAGAATGTCCTGGCGCATGTGCGTCAGCGTATCCCCACGGTCCTGCCGCCCGCACCCGAGTGCCGGATGCGTCCCAATATACGGGACGCCTATCTCACTCTGCGGCCGGATGCTCGCGTCCGTCCGCGGTGCACACGCACACCTTGTTGCCGTGCGCGTCGGCGAGCACCCAGTACGCCGGGGCCGCCGCGTCGCTGACCAGCGTGCCGCCCGCAGCCACGGTGGCCGCCACCCGCTCCTCGGCGACCTCGCGCGGCACCACGATGTCGAGGTGGAAGCGCTGCTGGACCTCCCCGGTGGCCTCGGGGGCCTCCTGGAACCACAACGTGCTGTTGCGGCCGCCGGGGTCGACGACGTCGTGCTCGCCCGCGTCGTAGCCGAGCACGGTCGACCAGAACGGCTGCACCTCGGCCGCCTCGGGGACGTCGAGGGCGAGCTCGAGGGTCGAGACCTCGCGCGGCAAGGCCTCGAGGCCGAGCTCGGCGGCGATCTCGGAGATCCGTCGGGCCAGGGCGACGTCGCGGCTGGTCACGCCGTGGACGTCGTGGCTGTGCAGGTCGACGTCGACCTGCGGGTAGGTCAGCGTGACGTCGGGGTGGTGGTTGGCGTCCTCGGCCGCCTCGGTGATCCGGGCGACCAGCTCCAGGCCCTTCGTGAAGCTCCCGGTCCGGAAGCGGGCGTGCAGCCTCATCAGGAAGAACCGCCAGTCGGCGAGCTCCTCGGCCTGCACCTGGGAGAAGCCCAGCACCTGCTGGGGGTCGCGCTGGTCGTTCATGGCAGCACCATCTGTCCGATCGGTCCGGGGTTGAAGGCAATCTCCCAGCGGTAGCCGTCGGGGTCGCCGAAGTAGCCGGTGTATCCGCCCCACCCACGCTGCTCGGCGGCCTGCACCGGGTCCGCGCCGGCGGCTCGAGCCGTCGCCAGCACGCTGTCGACCTGCTCGGGGGTCGCGACGTTGTGCGCCAAGGTGATGGGCACGACGCCGGGCCCGCGTCGGATCGGGCCGACCTCGCCCTCGAAGCCCGACTCGGCCCACAGCGAGAGCACCAGGTGCTCCCCCACCTGGATCATCAGCACCTCCGAGGGCACGTCGAGCGCGGCGCGCCAGCCGAGACCGTCGGCATAGAACGCCCTGCTCGCATCGAGGTCACGCACGGCGAGCGTGATGAAGCTGATCCGCTGATCCACGTCTTCCACCATGGCACAGGTCACCGACGGCCTAGGGTGCGACCGTGACTGCCACCTCCGCCCGCAGCTGGCATGCCCTCACCGCCGCGGTCGCGGTCTTCGCGCTCATCCTCCAGCTGGTGCTGGTGATCACCGGCCACGGGACGCTCGTCGAGGACGACCAGCCCGGCCTCGGCGTCCGGCTGGGGCGCCTGGTGTCGTACTTCACGATCCAGAGCAACGTGCTGGTCGCGGTCGCGGCGCTCACGCTGGCGCGGGACCCGGCCCGCGACGGCACCGGCTGGCGGGTGCTGCGGCTGGGCGGCCTGGTGGGCATCACCGTCACCGGGCTCGTGCACTTCCTCCTGCTCCGGCCGCTGCTCGACCTGCAGGGCTGGAACGCCTTCTGCGACCGGCTGCTGCACATGGTCGTCCCGCTCCTCGTCGTGATCGGGTGGGCGGCCTTCGGTCCGCGCCCCCGGGTCACCGCACGCGTGGTCGCCTGGGCCCTTGCGTGGCCGGTGGCCTGGCTGGCCTGGACGCTCGCGATGGGGGTGGCCACCGGCTGGTTCCCCTACCCCTTCCTCGACGTCGACGAGGAGGGGTGGGGACCGGTCCTGGCGACCAGCGCCGCGATCACCGCGCTGTTCCTGGCCCTGTTCGGACTCGTCGCACTCCTCGACCGGCGCCTGCCGCGCGCTCCCGGTCCGGGACAGGACGTCATCCCAGGGTCTGGGTGATCTCCCGCCGGTCTCCGTCCACGACGACGCGCGCGAGCGCGCCGTTGACCAGCGGCAGGAACGGCTGCACGTGGCCACACTCCACGTCGAGCACGATCGGGATGCCGAGGTCGCCGAGGGCGTCGACGACGGCGCCGGTCTGGGTCAGGTCGTCGGCGTCGGGGGCGTGGGTCCGGCCGATCAGCACCCCGCGCGCATGGTCGAACCAGCCGGCGTACCGCAGCGAGTGCAGGGTCCGCGCGATCGTGTAGGCGCTGTCCTCGCAGGCCTCGAGATAGACGATCAGCCCGTCGGCGGCGTGCTGGCGTCCGAAGGCCGCGACGTCGCCGTACGGCGTCGCCGCGATCGGGCCGATCGTCTCGAGGCAGCCGCCGATCAGCCTGCCGGAGACGTCGATGCGCTCGGGTCCGATGGTCCGCCAACTGCCGGTCGCATCCAGCGTCATCCTCGACACGGCGGGCTGGCCCTCGTAGTCGTCCCAGCCGGCGGAGCGGTAGCGCCCCGGGCTGGTCTGCGTGAACGGGCCGGCGCCGGACGCGATCGACGTCCAGTGCATCAGCCCCTGCGGCGCGGCGTAGGGGGTGTCCATCAGGTTGCTGCCGTGCAGCGTCGCCCAGCCGAGGCGAAGCGTGATCGGCACCATCAGCGTCGACAGGTCGCTGAATCCCACCAGCCAGGTGGGCTCGACGTCGGCCAGCGTCTCCCAGCCGATCCGGTCGAGCAGGTCGATCGCGAGCTCCCCGCCCCACGGCGGCACCACCGCACGGACGGTCAGATCCGCCAGCATCGAGGTCAGCTCCGCCGCCCGTTGCTCCTTCGGCGCGGACACGACGCCCTCGATGCCGAGACACTGACCGAGCACCACGCGGTAGCCCCGCGCCTCGAGTGCGCGGACACCGGCGTCGAGGCGCGGGCGATAGGACGCCGCGATCCCGCTCGACGGCGCCGTCACGCCGATGGTGTCGCCGGGCTGGAGCGGTCGCGGGTAGCGCATGCGGTTCAGCCTGTCAGGTCGTCCAGCGGGGTCAACCGCGTTTCGGCCGGCTCCTCCCGCACGACGACCGCGAGCGCGGCCACCGGGTCCGGACAGGGCTCAGGTGAGGCCGTCGAGCGTCTCGCGGACCAGCTCCAGGCCGACGCGCACCTCGTCGAAGGAGGTGGAGAGCGGGGAGAGCCCGATCCGCAGGCCGCCGGGGTCGCGGTAGTCCGGGATGACGTCGCGCTCCCACAGCGCCGCGGTGACCTCGCGCATCAGCGGATGGTGGAGGGTCACGTGGCCGCCGCGGCGGTCGGGGTCGCGGGGCGAGGTGACGACGACACCGGCCGGTCCGAGCAGCGCGTCGGCGACCTCGATGGCGTACGACGTCAGCGCGATCGACTTCTCGCGCACCGCCTCCATCCCGACCTCCTCGATCAGCGCGATCATGTCCTGCATCGCCAGCATCCCGACGACCGCCGGCGTGCCGGACACGAACCGGCGGATGCCGGTCGCGGGCACGTAGGTCGGCCCCATCAGGAACGGGTCGGCCGAGCCCAGCCAGCCCTGGATCGGCTGGGTGAGCGTGTCCAGGTGCCGCTCCGCGACGTAGGCGAAGGCGGGCGAGCCCGGACCGCCGTTGAGGTACTTGTAGGTGCAACCCACCGCCAGGTCCACGCCCCAGGCATCGAGCTCGACCGGCACCGACCCGGCCGAGTGGCACAGGTCCGCGAGCACCAGCGCGCCGGCCTCCTGGGCGATCCGGGTGAGCTCCGGCAGGTCGGCGAGCCACGCGGAGCGGTAGGCCACGTGCGACAGCACGACCAGGGCGGTGTCCGGACCGACGGCCTCCTCCAGGAGCGCGGCGCTCACCCCGGCGGTGGTGTCGACGTCGATCCAGCGCAGCGTCAGGCCGCACTCCTCGGCGATCCCGGCCGCGACGTAGCGGTCGGTCGGAAAGTTGTCGCGGTCGATCACGATCTCGCTGCGATCCGGTCGGGCCGCGAGCGCGGCGCGCATCACCTTGTAGAGCAGGACGGTGGTCGAGTCGCCGATCGTCGTCTGCCCGGGCGCCGCCCCCAGCACCACGCGGCCGAGGTCGTCGCCGATCACCTGGGGCAGCGTCATCCAGCGCTCGTCCCAGCCCCGGATCAGCCGACCGCCCCACTCCTCCTCGACGAACCGCGCCAGCCGGGGGCCGCTGGCCCTCAGCGGTCGGCCGAGCGAGTTGCCGTCGAAGTAGATCAGCGGGCTCTCCGCGCCGACGAAGCGCTCGCGGTGCTCGGCCAGCGGGTCGGCGGCGTCGAGCGGGTTCACAGTCGCACGGCCGTGAGGTCGCGTACGGCGGCGTACCGCTCGCGCACGAACGGCGTGGGCTCCACCGCCGTCTCGACCACGTCGGCCAGCGGCCACGGCGGCGGCTCGGTCGCGCCGGACAGCGCCCAGGCGGCCTGGCGGGCGGCGCCGCGGGCGACGTACTCCCCCGGTGGCGGCACCGTGACGGGCACGCCGAGCACGGCCGAGGCGATCTCGCGCACGGCGGCCGAGCGGGCTGCGCCACCGACCATCACGACCCGGTCGACCGGCGTGCCGAGAGCGCGAACGGCGTCGACCGCGTCGGCGAGACCGCAGAGCATCCCCTCGACGGCCGCTCGGGCCAGGTGCGCCGGGGTGGCGGTCTCGAGCCGCAGCCCGTGGATCGCGCCGGTGGCGTCGGGCCGGTTGGGGGTCCGTTCGCCCTCGAGGTAGGGCACCAGCGCGAGCCCGCCGGCGCCGGCCGGTGCGGAGAGCGCGAGGTCGGAGAGCCCGGCGTGGTCGGTGCCGAGCATCCGGGTCGCGGCGTCGAGGACGCGCGCCGCGTTGAGCGTGGCGACGAGCGGGAGGAACCTGCCCGTCGCGTCGGCGAACCCGGCCACGGCACCGCTCACGTCGCCGACCGGCTCGTCGGCCACGGCGCAGGCGACGCCCGACGTACCGATCGAGAGGACGACGTCGCCGGCCACCGCACCGAGACCGAGCGCGGCGGCGGCGTTGTCGCCGGTGCCCGCTCCGAGCAGCTGGCCGGCGGGGGTGCGCGCCGCCTCCTCGGCCGGGCCGACGACCCGCGGGAGGATCACGTCGTGGCCGAGCCCGAGCTCGAGCAGGTCACGGCGGTACTCCTCGGTGAGCGGCGACCAGTAGCCGGTGCCGCTGGCATCGCCACGGTCCGTGACGAGCGTGTCGAGGGAGGCGGCACCCGAGAGCTTCCAGGTCAGCCAGTCGTGCGGCAGGCAGACCGCAACCGTGCGGGCGGCGTTCTCGGGCTCGGCGTCGCGGAGCCAGCGCAGCTTGGTGACGGTGAACGACGCGACCGGGACCAGCCCGACCGCGTCGACCCAGGCGTCCGGTCCGCCGAGCTCGTCGATCAGGTCGAGCGCCGCCTGCGCCGAGCGGGTGTCGTTCCACAGCAGCGCCGGGCGCACGACCTCACCGGTCTCGTCGAGGCAGACCATGCCGTGCTGCTGCCCGCCGACGGAGATCGCGGCGACGTCGTCGAGGCCGCCGGCGGCGGCGATCGCCTGCTGCAGCGCCTCCCACCAGTGGTCGGGGTGCACCTCGGTGCCCTCGGGGTGGGGCGCGCTGCCGGAACGCACCTGCTCCCCGGTCTCGGCGTCGCAGACGACGACCTTGCAGGACTGGGTCGAGGAGTCGATCCCCGCGACGAGCGACCGGGCTGAAGACATGGACCGGATTGTGTCAGGCCGCAGCCGGGCCCTGTGCCAGTGTGGGGCCATGCGCGATCCGTCCGGCCACACCCTGGTCCTGCGTCGCGGCGACTACGCCGCCGAGATCGTCGGCGTCGGGGCTGCGCTGCGCGCGCTGACCCATGCCGGGGAGCCGCTGGTCGCGGGCTGGCCCGCCGGCGAGATCTGCTCCGACTACCGCGGCTGGGTCCTCCAGCCCTGGCCGAACCGGGTCGGCGACGGCGCCTACTCGTTCGCCGGCGAGGGCCAGCAGCTGCCCCTCACCGAGCCGGCACGGGGCAACGCGCTGCACGGGCTCGTCGGCTGGGTGCACTGGGACGTGCACCATCCGGACGCGAGCCGGGCGGTGCTCCGGCACTCCCTCGTCCCCCAGCTCGGCTACCCGTTCGCGGTCGACCTCCGCGTCGACTACCACCTCACCGACGCCGGGCTCGTCGTGACGATCTCGGGCACCAACGTCGGCGACGGGCCCGCGCCGTACGGCTCGGGGCACCACCCCTACTTCACCCTCGGGCGCGCCGCCGACGACCTCGAGCTGACCGTCCCGGCCGGGACCTGGAGCCCGATGGACGAGCGCGGGCTCCCCGCACCGGCCGAGCCGGTGAGCGGGACCGCCCTCGACCTCCGGGACGGCAGGGCGATCGGCGACCTGGTGCTCGACCACCCGTTCGGCGACCTCGTCGGTGACACCGTGGTCCTGCGGGATCCGGCCTCCGGGCGGGCGGTCACCCTGACCCTGGGCGAGGGGTGCCGGTGGCTGCACGCCTACACCTGCGACACCCACGACCCCGCGCGACAGGCGGTCGCGCTGGAGCCGATGAGCTGCCCGCCCGACGCCTTCCGCACCGGCACCGACCTGGTCGAGCTGGAGCCCGGTGAGACGCACCGGCTCAGCTACACCATC
The DNA here is from genome assembly GCA_049593675.1 of Nocardioides sp. Classification (GTDB taxonomy): domain Bacteria; phylum Actinomycetota; class Actinomycetes; order Propionibacteriales; family Nocardioidaceae; genus Nocardioides. Next base: position 1,895 of record JBAWHI010000475.1, on the reverse strand, counting down.
TCGGCCGGCGTCACTGGAAGCTGACGAACCGTACCTGGGGCCGGATCGCGTGCACCTCGCGCGGCCCCATCCGGCGCACGTCCTCGTCGTAGAAGAGCTTGAAGCCCATCGTGAACCGCTGCGGCCGCGCGACGGCGTGGTACGTCGCCCGCTTCTGCTGGGGGGTGCCGAACCCGTCCACGTGCTGCACCATCGCCAGCCCGTCGCGGCTCCGGATCGCGCCGACGTCCGCGACCATGTCGGCGCGGAACTGGTGCAGCACGAAGAGCTTCTCGGGCAGCCCCTCGTCGCGGGTCAGTCGAGCCAGCCAGGCCGACGTCCGGTTCACCTCCGCCGCACTGACCTGACCGATCGTCCGACCCGGCACCTCGCGGAGACCCATCCGCCACTCGGGGTCGAGCGCCAGCCCCACCCACGGCTCCCGCAGCGCCCAGGCCCAGCGCTGCGCGGTCTCGAGGAAGCCCGAGCGGCCGGGCTGGATGTCGAGCAGCAGGAGCGCGCCGTTGCGGCGCGCCGCCCGGACGTAGGTCTCGACGACCTCGCGCGGGACGTCGTGGCTGTAGTCGCCGTCGGGCCCGGGGCTGGCGTCGGCGACCGTGACGATCAGCTCGTAGACGTGCTGGACCGGGCGCCCGGCGCGGCGGAACGGCGCCGCGGCACGGCGCAGTCGACGGTCCATGGTGTCGGGCGGGCTCTCCCCCAGCACGCCCATCGACGCGGTCTGCCCGGTGCCGTAGTAGGCCACCAGGAACCGGTCGCGCCCGAAGATCCGACGCCCGCCACCGGGCAGGGCGGCCGACCGGTCGGCCCGCGGTGCGACCGCGCCCGGGTCGGTGGGCTGGTCCGACTCCTCGGGACCGGACTCGTCGGACTCGTCGGACTCCGACTCGTCGGCCTTCGCCTGGACCTCGAGCGACCCGGCCGGGTCGGGAGCTGCGCCATCGACCTCGTCGACCCCCCACGCGATGACGATCAGACCGACCATCGCGAGGAGGACCAGGAACAGGACCGGCCAGCGGTTGTCCGGCGGTTGCGGCATCACCTCTAGCCGGTGATGGCCCCGTGCGCTGCCGACTGGACGACCTTGGCGTACTTGCCCAGCACACCGCGGGTGTACTTCGGCGGCAGCGGCTCCCAGCCGACCTGGCGCGCCTCCCACTCGGCCTGGTCGGCGATCTCCACCTCGAGCAGCCGGTTGGCGACGTCGAGCGTGATCGTGTCGCCGTCGCGGACGAACGCGATCGGTCCGGCATCCACGGCCTCGGGGGCGATGTGGCCGACGCAGAGGCCGGTCGTGCCACCGGAGAAGCGGCCGTCGGTGATGAGCAGCACGTCCTTGCCGAGGCCGGCGCCCTTGATGGCGCCGGTGATCGCCAGCATCTCGCGCATGCCGGGGCCGCCCTTGGGTCCTTCGTAGCGGATCACGACCACGTCGCGGGGCTTGATCTCGCCGCGCTCCAGGGCGTCCATGGCGGCGCGCTCGCCGTCGAAGACGCGGGCGGTGCCGGTGAAGACCGAGTCGTCGAACCCGGCGGTCTTGACGACCGCGCCCTCGGGCGCGAGCGAGCCCTTCAGGACGGTCAGGCCGCCGGTCGCGTGGATCGGCCGGTCCAGCTTGCGGATCACGTCGTCGTCGAGGTCCGGAGGAGCGAGGTCCGCGAGGTTCTCCGCCATCGTCCTGCCGGTCACGGTCAGGCAGTCCCCGTGCATCAGCCCGGCGTCGAGCAGCGCCTTCATCACCACCGGGATGCCGCCGATCTTGTCGACGTCGTTCATCACGTAGCGGCCGAACGGCTTGAGGTCGGCGAGGTGCGGGACCTTGTCGCCGACCCGGTTGAAGTCGTCGATGGTCAGGTCGACGTCCGCCTCGCGGGCCATCGCGAGCAGGTGGAGCA
>JBAWHI010000474.1:0-3410 GCA_049593675.1 Nocardioides sp. | reverse complement strand
GGGTAGAGGTTCAGCCCGGCACTGGCGCCCGCCTCGACCAGGGCGATCGGCTCGCCGGCGGCCGCGAGCGTGAAGGCCGGCAGCAACGTCGCGAGCCGGCCGACCTCGTTGGTCTGCGTCGACCGGTCCAGGATCGTGGCGACGAGGGTGCCGTCGTCCGCGAGCAACGCCTCGCGCAGCCCGTCGTACGGACCCGGCGCGGCGACGCCGTGCCAGCGCGCGGCGGCGAAGACCAGGTTCGGCTGCTGCTTCGGGAGCGGAAGCCGGGCGAGCCACTCCAGCACCTCGGCGTCCGCAGCGACCCGGGTCGCCCAGTCGTCGAAGCAGGGCGAGTAGTCGCGGGCGTAGCGGGCGAACTCGCGGTACTGCTGCGCTGCATCGGCCGTGAGGTCCACGACGCCATTGTGGAATCCCGCCCACGGACGGGGTCCGATGGGTCACCATTCTCGACATGGGAACCTTCGGGGGGCGAAGGGCGGTGGCGCGTGCCTCCGCCCTCTCGGCGCTGGCCCTGACGCTCGCCGTTCCCCTGGTGGCTCTGACGGGCTGCTCCGGCGCCCTCGACCAGGCGCACACCGTGCAGACCCACCTCAACCGGATCGACGAGATCGAGTCGGCCGACGTGAGCACCCCGTCCGCCACCGTCGGCCCCGAGATCACCGTCACCTACGACGGCAGCTCCTCGGCGCGCGAGCTGAGCCGGCTGATCGCCGCGATCGACCGGGTCGCCGACGGCGAGGACTACCCGTCCTACCGGCTCGACCTGATCCCGACCGATCGCCGCAACGACCGCCTCACGGTCGACGACGCGTTCGCCGGCAGCCCCGACGAGGGCACCGTCCTCGCGAACTGGCTGTCGACGTCGTCGGTCCTGCTCGGCGACGTCCACTACCGCTTCGAGTCGGGCCAGGAGTCGATCGACGTCGACTCCGGCGCCGGGATCCTGCACGACGTGGGCGAGGCGAGCCGGATCGGCTACGGCCTCGACGGCACGACGTGGACCTTCCACGACGGCGAGGACACCTTCGTCGTCGAGGGTCAGGTGGGTCCGTCGGACGTGTCCCTCTTCCAGGATGCCGCGCGCACCCTGTCGTCACAGGCGCTCCCGGCTCCGGCGAGCAGCTGGCGCCTCGAGCGCCGCGACGACCAGCTGCTCCTCGACCTCGGCGTCGGCCTCCCCGGCGGACCCGTGCCGGCCGACCAGCTCACGACCTCGACGTACGGCGACGACGTCCAGCGGCTCGCCGCCGTCGCGCTCGCCGCCGCGCGCTCGGCCGCGCTGCCGATCACCCTGCGCCTGGTCAACCCCGCTCCCGCCGGCTCCGACGTCTTCGGGTTCTGGGCGTCGGACCAGCGGCCGGTGCGCGGCCGCGACCCGCTGATGCGCGGATGGGACCGGTGGCTGAGCCGGCTCGCCGGCCAGCACGCCTGACCCGGGGCCCCCGCCGGGTCAGCCCGCGGGCAGCGCGACGTACGTGGTCTCGAGGTACTCCTCGATGCCCTCGAACCCGCCCTCGCGGCCGAAGCCGCTCGACTTCATCCCGCCGAACGGCGCGGCCGGGTTGGAGATCAGCCCGGAGTTGATGCCGACCATGCCGAAGTCCAGGGCCTCCGCGACCCGGATCGTGCGGGCGAGGTCGCGGGTGTAGACGTAGGACGCCAGGCCGTACTCCGTGTCGTTCGCCTGCCGGATCGCGTCGTCCTCGGAGGTGAAGGTGCTGATCGGCGCGACCGGCCCGAAGATCTCCTCCACGTTGATCGCGGCGTCGAGCGGCACGTCGAGCAGGACGGTCGGCGGGTAGAAGTAGCCGGGTCCGTCGGGCGCCGACCCGCCGGTCACCACCCGAGCTCCGTCGTCGACGGCGTCGGTGACCAGCCGGCTGACGCTCTCGACCGCCGACTCGTCGATGAGCGGACCGACGTCGACGCCGTCGGCCTGGCCCCGGCCGAGCGTCAGGGCACCCATCCGGTCGCCGAGCTTCTGCGCGAACTCCTCGGCCACCGAGGCGTGCACCAGGAAGCGGTTGGCCGCCGTGCAGGCCTCGCCCATGTTGCGCATCTTCGCGACCATCGCACCGTCGACCGCCGCGTCGACGTCGGCGTCCTCGAAGACGAGGAACGGCGCGTTGCCCCCGAGCTCCATGCTCAGCCGCTGGAGCTGGTCGGCCGACTGCCGGACCAGCACCTTGCCGACGCCGGTCGATCCGGTGAAGCTCACCTTGCGCAGCCGGTCGTCACCCTGGAGCGCCTGGCTGAACTCGCTGGTGTGGCTGGTGGTGACGACGTTGAGCACCCCGTCCGGCAGGCCGGCCTCGGCGAGCACCGCGGCGAGCGCCAGCATCGTCAACGGCGTCTGGCTGGCGGGCTTGATCACCATCGTGCAGCCGGCCGCGACGGCGGGACCGATCTTGCGGGTGCCCATGGCGAGCGGGAAGTTCCACGGGGTGATGAACAGGCAGGGCCCGACCGGCTTCTTGATGGTCAGCAGCCTGCTGCCGCCGGCCGGGGCCTGCATCCAGCGGCCGTGGATGCGGACCGCCTCCTCGGCGTACCAGCGGAAGAACTCGGCGCCGTAGCCGACCTCGCCGCGGGCCTCGGCGACGGTCTTGCCCATCTCGAGGCTCATCAGGTGGGCGAACTGGTCGGCTCGCTCGGAGATCAGCTCGAACGCCGTGCGCAGGATCTCGCCGCGTTCGCGCGGAGGCGTCCGCGCCCAGGACTCCTGGGCACCCGCGGCCGCGTCGAGCGCCGCGCGGGCGTCCGCGACCGAGCCGTCCGCGACGTCGGTGAGCACCGATCCGTCCGCCGGGTCGATGACGTCGAGTCGCTTGTCTCCCTCGGCGGGACGCCACGCGCCCCCGATGTAGAGCCCACGCTGGTCCGGTCCGAGCAGATCGAGTCCGTTCATGGCCCCATCTTGCACCCGGGTTCGACACTTCCGCTGACAGGTACCCCCCAACATGCCAGTCTGGGAATGTCGACTTCGGAGGGAGCACCCAGCTGTCGGCGCGAACCCCTTGCTGACCCCATGCAGCAAGGGGTTCACCCTTCTCGGCGCGGCGGCGAACTGGCTCCCCACGCACCGCCGACCTGTCACTTCCGGCTCCCCAGGCACCGCTGACCTGTCACTTCTGGCTCCCCAGGCACCGCCGACCTGTCACTTCCGGCTCCCCAGGCACCGCCGACCTGTCACTTCCGGCTCCGCGATCAGCGCCCCACCAGCGACCAGAATCGACAGGTCAGCGCTCACCCGTCGACCAGAGGTGACAGGTCAGCGCCCCACCAGCGACCAGAAGTGACAGGTCAGCGGAAATCCAGCGACCAGGAGGGACAGGTCAGCCACGGGCGCCGCGGAGGAACGCCTCGAGGATCGGCCCGGCGGTGCCCGAGCCGGACGAGCCGAGGTCGAC
>JBAWHI010000473.1:0-15160 GCA_049593675.1 Nocardioides sp. | reverse complement strand
TCACCAACGACGGCCCCCACTACCCACTGCCGTTCCAGGGCGAGGGGGCGGTCGGGCTGGGCAAGCCGCTCAAGCCGATCGTCCACCCGTTGCGCGCCGACGTCCCGATCTGGCTCGGCGCCGAGGGCCCCAAGAACGTCGCCCAGACCGCCGAGATCGCCGACGGCTGGATCCCGATCTTCTACACGCCGAAGTCGGCCGGGATGTACCGGCCGTGGCTCGACGAGGGCTTCGCGCGACCCGGCGCCCGCCGGACCCGGGCGGACTTCGAGATCGCGGCGACCTGCCACCTCCAGGTGGTGTCGAACGCCGACGAGAAGGCGGCCGTCCTCGACGCGCTGAAGCCGTTCGTCTCGCTCTACATGGGTGGCATGGGCGCCAAGGAGGCGAACTTCCACAACCAGGTCTTCGTGCGGATGGGCTACGCGGAGCTCGCCGGGCAGGTGCAGGAGCTCTACCTGGCCGGCGAGAAGGACAAGGCGACCGCGCTGATCCCCGACGAGCTGGTCGACGACATGCACATCGTGGGCACGGCGAGCGAGGTGCGCGAGAGGGTCGCACAGTGGGAGGAGACCGGCGTGACCACGCTGCTGCTCAGCTGTCACACGGCCGACGAGATCCGGTCGGTCGCCGAGCTGCTCGCCTGAACCGCCGCCGGGGGCCGTTGCCCTGAACTGGAACACGTTCTAGTCTCAGGCGCATGACGGACGAGATGCGCGTCGGGACCCACAACGGCCACCTCATGGTCGCCGCGCTCAAGCGGCACCGGGACAAGCCGGTCATGTACCTCGGCGACACCACCATCACCGGCGACCAGGCCGCCGAGCGGATGAGCCAGTACGTCCAGGCGTTCGAGGCGCTCGGCGCCGGCCGGGGTACGGCGGGCGCGCTGCTGGCCCTCAACCGGCCCGAGGTGCTGTTCATCCTGGGCGCGGGCCAGACCCAGGGCTACCGGCGTACCTCCCTGCACCCGCTGGGCTCCCTCGACGACCACGCCTACGTCATCAACGACGCCGAGATCACCAGCATCACCATCGACCCGGTCCCGATGTTCGTCGAGCGGGTCCTCGGCCTGCTCGAGAAGTGTCCGAAGCTCGAGAAAGTGCTGACCATCGGGCCGGTTCCCGAGGAGCTCAGCCACGTCGGGCAGGACCTCAACGCCGCGGCGGCATCGTTCGACCCCCGGCCGCTGGAAGCGCAGACGCTGGAGCCGGACCACATCGTGTCGATCACCTACACCGGCGGGACCACCGGCAAGCCCAAGGGCGTCATCGGCCTGGCGCGGCAGATGAACACGATGACGCAGATCCAGATGTCGGAGTGGGAGTGGCCGGAGTCGCCACGGTTCTTGATGTGTACGCCGCTCTCGCACGCGGGCGCGGCGTTCTTCGTGCCGACCGTCCTCAAGGGCGGCTGCCTTTACGTGCTGGCGAGGTTCGACCCCGCCGAGGTGCTCGCCACCATCGAGGAACAGAAGATCACCGCCACGATGCTGGTGCCCTCGATGCTCTACGCGCTGATGGACCACCCCGACTCCCACACCCGCGACCTGTCCTCGCTGGAGACCGTCTACTACGGGGCGTCCGCCATCAACCCGGTGCGACTCCGGGAGGCGATCGACCGGTTCGGCCCGATCTTCGCGCAGTACTACGGCCAGTCCGAGGCACCGATGGCGATCACGTACCTGGCCAAGGAGGACCACGTCGGCGGTGACGACCGCCGCCTCGCCTCCTGCGGACGGCCCTCGGCGTTCGTCCGCACCGCCCTCCTCGACGAGGAGGGCCGCCAGGTGCCCGTCGGCGAGCCGGGCGAGATCTGCGTGGCCGGGCCGCTGCTGGCCGGTGGCTACTGGAACCTGCCCGACGAGACGGCTGAGACGTTCCGTGACGGGTGGATGCACACCGGAGACGTCGCCCGCGAGGACGAGGACGGCTTCTGGTACATCGTCGACCGCACCAAGGACATGATCGTCACCGGTGGCTTCAACGTCTTCCCCCGGGAGGTGGAGGACGTCGTCGCCGAGCACCCCGCCATCGCCCAGGTCGGCGTGATCGGGACCCCGCACGAGAAGTTCGGGGAGGCCGTCACCGCCATCGTCGTCCTGCGCTCGGACGCGCCCACGGACGAGGCCTCGATCGCGACGATGACCGAGGAGGTCCAGCAGCTGGTCAAGGACCGCAAGGGGTCGGTCCAGTCACCCAAGCAGGTGATCGTCGCCGACTCGCTGCCGCTGACCGGGCTCGGCAAGCCGGACAAGAAGGCCCTTCGTGCCCGCTTCTGGACCGGGGACCGCTCCGTCGGCTGAGCCGTCGGACGCGCCGTCGGACACGCCGCCGGCCGGGTCGGCGGGCGGCTCACCGGCCGAGCGTCTGCGCAGGCGGTTCCGGATGGCGGTGTCGATCGCGAGCGAGCCTGCCAGCAGACCGATCGCCACGAGACCGTCCATCCACCAGTGGTGCCCGGTGGCCGACACGACCAGCATCGTCAGCACGACATGGAGCCCGAAGAACCAGCGCCAGCCGCTGGTGCTGGCCGCGATGATGCCGAACGAGACGACAGCCGCCCACGCCACGTGGATCGACGGCATCGCCGCGAACTGGTCCGAGATGCCGGCCGCCGGATCGGAGCCGTAGACCGACGGTCCGTGCCGGCCGGCGAGGTCGACGTAGCCCAGGTCGGACAGGAAGCGGGGCGGGGCGACCCGGATGAACCGGATCAGCAGGCAGCAGGCGGTGACGATGGCCAGAGCGTTGCGCCAGTGCGGGTACTTGTCGCGGTGCCGGAAGAAGAGCCACACCAGGAAGGCGATGAGTCCGGGCACGTGCAGGGTGGCGTAGTACCAGGTGATGAGGTCGGCGAGCCAGGCGTGGGCCAGCACGAAGTGCTGCAGCGCGAGCTCGGACGGGAGGTGGACTGCGTCCTGGAACGAGGCGATGGCGTACGCCCGATCGATCGCACCGTCGGTGGACGCGATCGGCAGCATCCGTGCGAGCCGCCACACGGCGTACAGCGTGGCGATCAGTGCGAACTCCGCCGCGACGGGCTCGACCTGGCGCCCCAGCCGGGTGGGGCGGACCCGGACCGCCAGCCAGACCAGCACGCTGATGAGCGCAGCCACCGCGGCTTGATCCCACGTCGGCCACGGCACACGAGGATTGTGTCAGGGTCCCGCGCCTTCTCCCGCAGAACCGAGGATCGCGGCCGCCGCCCGCTCGCCGATCAGCCGGTGGGCGTCGGCGTCCGGGTGGAGGTCGTCGGGCAGCGGCAGGTCGACCGCGTCGGCCGCGCCGTAGAGCGAGAGCCCGTCGACGTAGGACAGGTGCGGGTCGCTGCGCGACGCGACGATGCGGGCCAGCTCGGCACGGATGGAACGCAGGGTGAGCTTGCCCTGGGTCGCCTCGTCCGGGTCGCCCAGGGCGACGAACCGCACCTTGCCCTCGGCCCAGTCGTTCATGTCCGGGGCGGCGGGGCCGGGGGTCTCCTCATGGATCCCGCACCAGATCGGCGACACCACGACCAACGGCGTCTCCGGGTGCCCGTCGCGGATCGTGTCGAGGAAGCCGTGCACGGCGGCGGTGAACCCCCGCATCCGCATCAGGTCCTGGTTGGCCAGATTGATGCCGACCTTCACGCTCAGCAGGTCGGCCGGGGAGTCGCGCATCGTCCGCGCGACGCACGGGTCCAGCAGGGCCTTGCCGGCGAAGCCGAGGTTGACCAGGTCCATGCCTGCGAGGCGGGCTGCGATCGCCGGCCAGGTGCCGGTCGGGCTGGCCGCGTTCGAGCCGTGACTGATCGAGCTGCCGTGATGGAGCCAGACCGGGTGGGCGCTGGGTGGGCCCGGGTCGACGGGCGCGTCGGTGTGCAGCGCGATCGGCTCGCTCATCTCATCGTGGGGCAGCCAGAGCTCCACGTCCTTCGCACCCGGAGGCAGGTCGTCGAAGCGGACCCGGCCGGGCACGCCGTCGCTCCGCTCGGCCCGGTCGGTCATCAGGTCGACCAGGATCCGGTTGCCGCCCGGGATGCTGCCCTGTCCGACCAGCTCGCCGTCGACCACGAGGTCGTAGACGCCGTCCGCGCGCAAAGGAGCGCCGGCGTACTCCCGCTTGCTCGGCAGCGCCTCGAGCTCGATGACGCGCGCCGCCGTCCGGAACACCAGGCGTACGCCGGCCGGCTGGCTCTCGGCCAGCTCCAGGTCCGGCAGCTGGGCCCGTGCCCAGGCCGGGAGCCGGTGCGGAAGCAGGCCGTGCCGTGTCGGCTCGGTCTCGATGGCCCCGCGCACGAGATCGGCGGTGACCGGCGTTCTGAGCGAGGGACTCGGACCCATGGGCGCCATGGTGCCACGGTGGTTTCGTCGCGGTCGGCGTGGATGGAATGCTCGGCCCATGAGCGGGATCTGGCGCGACCCGAAGGCTTCCGTCGACGAGCGGGTGACCGACCTGGTGTCGCAGATGACCGTGGCCGAGAAGGTCGCGCAGCTCACCAGCATCTGGTGGCTCGACCCCGACGCCGGCGGCATGGCACCGATGCTGAGCGAGAGCGTCGGCCCGATGCCGCCGTGGGAGGAGGTCGTCGCCGACGGCCTCGGCCAGCTGACCCGCACCTTCGGCACGGAGCCGCTCGAGCCGATCGAGGGCCTGCGGATCCTGGCGCGGCGTCAGGAGTCCGTCGTGGCGGCCAGCCGGTTCGGCATCCCGGCCATCGCGCACGAGGAGTGCTTGACCGGCTTCGCCGCCTGGCAGGCGACCATCTACCCCTCGCCCCTGTGCTGGGCGGCGACGTTCGACCCGGTGCTCGTCGAGCAGATGGGTGCCCGGATCGGCGCGTCCATGGCCGGCCTCGGCATCCACCAGGGCCTCGCGCCGGTGCTGGACGTGGTCCGGGACCACCGGTGGGGCCGGGTCGAGGAGACCCTGGGGGAGGACCCGTTCCTGGTCGGGCTGATGGCGAGCGCCTACGTGCGCGGCGTCGAGTCGGCGGGCGTCGTGTCGACCCTCAAGCACTTCGTCGGCTACTCCGCCTCCCGTGCGGCCCGCAACCTGGCACCGGTGTCGATGGGCCCGCGCGAGCTGGCCGACGTGATGCTCCCACCGTTCGAGATGGCGCTGCGCGCCGGTGCCCGCTCGGTCATGAACACCTACACCGATACCGACGGCCTGCCCGCAGCCGCCGACCCGGCGCTGTTCACCGGCCTGCTCCGCGAGCGGCTCGGCTTCACCGGCACCGTCGTGGCCGACTACTTCTCCATCGCCTTCCTCCAGTCGCTGCACGGCGTCGCCGACTCGCTGGGCGAGGCGGCAGGGCTCGTGCTCGAGGCCGGCATCGACGTCGAGCTGCCGTCGAAGAACGCCTTCGGCCGCCCGTTGCTCGAGGCGCTGGCAGCCGGTGAGGTCGACGAAGCGCTCATCGATCGAGCGCTGCGCCGGGTGCTGAGCCAGAAGTGCGAGCTCGGCCTGCTCGACCCGGACTGGTCGCCGGTCGAGCCGACCGAGGTCGACCTCGACGACACCGGCTCGCGGTCGCTCGCGCTGGAGATCGCGCGCCGATCGGTCGTGCTGCTCGCGAACGACGGTGCCCTGCCGTTGCGACCCGGATCGCGGATCGCGCTCGTCGGTCCTCGGGCGGACACCAGCGACGCGATGCTCGGCTGCTACTCGTTCCCGAGGCACGTCCTCGTGCATCACCCGGAGGCCGAGAACGGCGTTGCGATCGCGACCCTGCGCGAGGTGCTGTCCGACGCCTTCGACGTCTCCTTCGCCCCCGGGTGCCCGGTGGTGGGAGGTGACGACACGGAGATCGAGGCCGCGGTCGCCGCCGCGAGCGGCGCCGACGTCTGCGTGGTCGCGCTGGGCGACCAGGCCGGCCTGTTCGGTCGCGGGACCTCGGGAGAGGGGTGCGACGCGACCACCCTCGATCTCCCGGGTCGCCAGGAGGAGTTGCTCGAGGCGCTGCTCGCGAGCGGCACCCCGGTGGTCGCGGTGCTGTTCGTGGGTCGGCCCTACGACCTGAGCCGCCAGGCGGAGCGGCTCGCCGGCCTGGTCTGCGCCTTCTTCCCGGGCGAGGAGGGCGCCCGGGCGGTGTCCGACGTGCTCTCCGGGCGGGTGAACCCGTCCGGACGGCTCCCCGTGAGCTTCCCGGGCCCCGGCTCCACCCAGCCGTCGACGTACCTCGCCGGTCCGCTGGGTCAGCGCAACGAGGTGAGCGTCGTGGACCCGACCGCGCTCTACCCCTTCGGGCACGGTCTCTCCTACGCGCAGGCGACCTGGGGCGGTGTGTCGGCCCCCTCGGGTCCCCGGTGGGACACCGACGGCACCTGCGAGCTGGTGGTGGAGCTCGCCAACGACGCCGACCGCGAGGTGTCAGAGGTCGTGCAGCTCTACCTGCACGACCCGTCGGCCTCCGTGGTGCGACCGGTGCAGCGCCTCATCGGGGCGGCCCGCATCGACCTCGCGCCGGGGGAGCGGGCCGCGATCCGGTTCGACCTGCACGCCGACCTCACGTCGTTCACCGGGCGTGACCTGCTGCGGATCGTCGAGCCGGGAGCGGTCGAGCTGCGGGTGGGTGCCTCGAGCGCCGACATCCGCGCGGTCGTCGGCCTGAACCTGGTCGGCCCGGTGCGCCAGGTCGGCGCGGACCGCGTCCTGGAACCGGTCGTCGCCGTCACCTCGATCTGAGGTGGATCCCTCCGATCGGGCTCAGCGACCCCGGAACTGAGGGGTCCGCTTCTCAGCGAAGGCACGGGGCCCCTCCTTGGCGTCGTCGGAGGCGAAGACCGCCATCCCGACCTCCGCATCGGCGGCCCAGCAGTCCTCCTCGTGCCTGCCCTCGGAGTCGCGGACCGTCTTGAGGATCGCCTGCACCGCAAGGGGTCCGTTGGCGCAGATCAGGTCGGCGATCTCGTGAGCCTTGTCGAGGGCCGTTCCGTCGGCGACCACGTGGCCGACAAGGCCGATCTCCTTCGCCTCGGGTGCCTTGATGAGACGTCCGGTGAGGAGCAGCTCCAGGGCGATCGTGTAGGGGATCTGCCGGGGCAGCCGGACCGCGGACCCGCCCATCGGGTACAGGCTCCACTTCGCCTCGGCGACGCCGAAGCGCGCCGACTCGCCGGCGATCCGGATGTCGGTGCCCTGGAGGATCTCGGTCCCACCTGCGACGGCTGGGCCCTCGACGGCGGCGATGAGCGGCTTGGTCAGGCGGAAGCCCTTGAGCAGGCCCTTGATGACCGACGGGTCGAAGCCGGCCCTGAAGCTCTCATCGGGAGACTTCTTGGTGGCGGCCTTGAGATCCATCCCGGCGCAGAAGTAGCCACCGGCGCCGGTGAGGATGCACGCCCGGATCGAGTCGTCGGAGTTCACCCGGTCCCAGGCCTCCTCCATGATCGCCATCATCTCGCCGGACAGCGCGTTGCGTGCCTCGGGTCGGTTCATCGTCACGATGAGCTTGTGGCCGTCCTGCTCGACGAGGCAGTGGGGTGCGGGGTCGGTCATGCCTGGATGCTAGCCAAGAACAAGAACGTGTTCTAGTCTCGCGACGTGGCTCACAACATCGCTGACCTCTTCGAACACGCTGTCGACGCTGCGCCCGACAACCTGGCTCTCAAGGTGGGCGACCGGGTCGCGACCTATGCCGAGCTGGAGGCCGAGTCCAACCGGCTCGCGCACTACCTGCAGGCGCAGGGGGTGGGTCAGGGCGACCACGTGGCGATCTACGCCAAGAACAGCATCGAGCACGTCGTGGCGGTGCTGGCCGTCGTGAAGATCCGGGCCACCACCATCAACGTCAACTATCGCTACGTCGAGGGCGAGCTCAACTACCTCTTCGACAACGCCGACGTGGTGGCTCTCATCCATGAGCGCTCCTACGCGCCCCTGGTCGCCGCGTGCTGGCCCCGGCACGACAAGCTCAAGGTCGCGGTCGTCCTCGACGACGCGCTGGACCCCGCCGACCAGTCGGACTTCTCCTCCTACGGTGGCGTCCACTACGACGACGCCGTCGCCGGCCAGAGCACGGAGCGCGACTTCGGCGAGCGCAGTGCAGACGACCTCCACATCATCTACACCGGCGGGACGACCGGCTTCCCCAAGGGCGTCATGTGGCGCCACGAGGACTTCTGGCGGGTCCTCGGCGGCGGTATCGACTTCTACACCGGTGAGCCGCTGGAGGAGTTCAGCCAGTCCAGCCAGGCCAACGACCCGCGGATGGTGACCTTCCCGCTCAGCCCGCTGATGCACGGCGGCGCCCAGGCGGGGATGCTGATGCACCTGTTCGCCGGCCACCTGACCGTGCTCGAGCCGAAGTTCGACCCGGTGCGCACCTGGGAGATCATCGAGGCCGATCGGGTCCAGCTGATCTTCATGACCGGCGACGCGATGGCCCGTCCGCTCATCGAGGCCTACGAGAAGAAGCTCGAGGAGACCGGTACGCCGTACGACTGCTCCGCGCTGGTGGCGATCTCCAGCAGCGCCGCGATCTTCAGCAAGCCGGTCAAGGAGCGCTGGATGGCTGCGTTCCCGAACTCGATCTTCACCGACTCCGTCGGGGCGACCGAGACCGGCTTCTCCGGCATGGGCATGCAGGACGCCAACAACATCTCTACCGACGGCCCGGTCATCGGACTCGGGCCCGGCAGCGTCGTCATCGACGAGGAGAACCGGATCCTCGACCCGGAGACCCACGTCGGGAAGGTCGGCAGGCTGGGCCGTGGCGGCTCCGTGCCGGTCGGCTACTACCAGGACCCGGTGAAGTCGGCCGCGACCTTCCTCGAGATCGACGGGGAGCGCTACTCGGTCCCCGGTGACTTCGCCCGGATCGAGGAGGGCAACCGGATCACCCTGCTGGGCCGCGGCTCCAACTGCGTGAACACCGGTGGCGAGAAGGTCTACCCCGAGGAGGTCGAGATGGCCATCAAGGGACACCCGGCCGTCTACGACACGCTGGTCGTGGGGATCCCGGACGACAAGTTCGGCCAGTCCGTCGCTGCCGTCGTCGAGCTCCGGGAGGGCACCACCCTCGAGCTGGACGACCTGCGCGACTTCCTGCGCAGCCACCTGTCGGGCTACAAGCTGCCGCGCTCGCTGACGGTCGTCGACCGGATTCCGCGCAACGCCACCGGCAAGGCGCAGTACCCCGCTGCCAAGGAGATGGCCCTGGCCGGCTTCGCGGCCAAGGCCGCGACGGTCGACCCCACCTCTGTCTGACGCTCGGGAAGCAGTTCGATGCGCACACCTCTCTGCGACGAGTTCGGGATCGACTACCCGATCTTCGCCTTCACGCCGTCCGAGCACGTCGCCGCGGCCGTCTCTCGCGCTGGGGGTCTCGGCGTCCTCGGCTGCGTCCGCTTCAACGACGCCGACGAGCTCGAACGGACCCTGAGCTGGCTCGACGAGAACACCGACGGCAAGCCGTACGGCGTGGACATCGTGATGCCGATGAAGATCCCGACCGAGGGCAGGTCCGTCGATCTCCAGGCGATGATCCCCGAGGACCACATCTCGTTCGTGGACCGGACCCTGCAGCAGCTCGGGGTGCCGCCGCTCCCGGAGGGCGAGGGGCGCGAGGGTGTGCTCGGCTGGTTGCACTCCGTGGCCCGCTCGCACCTCGACGTGGCGCTCCAGCACCGACCGGTGCTGATCGCGAACGCGCTCGGCTCCCCGCCGATCGACGTGATCGAGAAGTGTCACGAGCACGGGGTCAAGGTCGCGGCGCTCGCCGGGGCGGCCAAGCACGCGCTCTCGCACGTCGCGAACGGCGTCGACATCATCGTCGCCCAGGGCTACGAGGCCGGTGGCCACACCGGCGAGGTGGCCAGCATGGTGCTCCAGCCCGACATCGTCGACGCTGTCGGCCCCGATGTGCCCGTGCTCGGCGCCGGCGGGATCGGCTCCGGACGTCAGATCGCGGCCTCGCTCGCCCTGGGCGCCCAGGGGGTGTGGACGGGGTCGATCTGGCTCGGCACCGAGGAGTACCAGAACCTGCAGTCGAACGCCGGGTGGACCACGGCCTTCACCCGCGCGACGTCCTCGGACACCGTGCGGACCCGGATCTACACCGGCAAGCCGGCCCGGTTGCTGAAGACGAAGTGGACCGAGGCCTGGGCCGAGCACGACGCTCCGGAGCCGCTGCCCATGCCGTTGCAGAACCTGCTCGTCGCGGAGGCGCACAACCGGATCAACGCCTCCGGCGATCCCGACGTCATCTCGATGCCGATCGGGCAGATCGTGGGCCGGATGAACGAGGTCCGCCCGGTCGCCGACGTGGTGGCCGGCCTCGTCGCCGAGTTCGAGCAGACCGTCGCACGCCTCGACTCCCTCCGCTGAGCCTCCGCCGACACGCCCGGCGAACTTGAGGGCACCTTGAGCGTCAGTTCGCCTCGCTCGTGGCACCATGGAGGAACGAGGGGAACCACTTCCCTTGCGTATGAACGAAGCTCTGGGGGGAACTTCGATGCGAGAGATCATGCACGGCGTCGCACTCACCGTGATCCTGGCTGTCGCCGCTCTCTGCACGCTCGTGCAGCTCAGCGACGCGGACCAGGCCATCGACCGCCTGCGCCAGGACGACAGCGTCGTCCAGCAGGTCAGCAGTGACGGCGGCGCCCGGGTGCGCTAGTGCCCGCCCGAGGCGGACCCGGGCCATCGCAGGTCCGGGTGCGCCTCGGGTCGGCGATCAGAGCGAGGTCATGACCCCGACCGGTTCGGGGGAGAACCCGGGGAAGACGGCCGCGGTCGAGGCACCGAACCGGGTGGAGACGATCTCGGCCAGCACGCTGCGATAGTCGGTGGTGACCAGGAGGTCGGCGTCCGCGTCCAGGCTCAGCTCCGGCCAGCGTCCGTAGTACCTGCCGCCCTTGACCCCGGCCCCGGCCAGGAGCATCACGTTGCCGTAGCCGTGGTCGAGACCGGAGCTGGCGTTCTCGACGACCCGGCGCCCGAACTCGCTGATGGTCACGACGGTGACCTTGCCGGCCTGGTCGCCGAGGTCGCCGAGGAAGGCGGCCAGCGAGCGGGCGAGGTCGCCGGCGTTGTCGACCATCCACCCGCGGTCGGCGGTGCCCATCGCGGAGTGCATGTCCCAGTCGCCCTGGTCCACGGTGATCACCTCGACGCCCACGTTGCCGCGGATCACCCGGGCCACCTCCGCCAGGGCGCGTCCCAGGTCGGACTTGGGGTAGGTGGCCTTGTTGTCCACGGTCTCGCGCGCGGGACCGAAGTCCTCCAGGGCGCCGAACATCGACCGCATGGCTCTCCCGAGCGGGCCCTGCTCGCCGTCCCACATCGTGTGCAGGGAGGCGCGCCGACCACCGGTGGTGTCCCACTTGTCGTCGCCGGAGATGCGCACGGAGTCGACCCCATCGGCAGACATCACGGGCTCCGCGCCGAACAGCGACGTGGGGATCACGCCACCCCCGACGTTGAAGCCCTGAAGCGGCGAGCGGCTCGCGTCGGTGCCGATCAGGCGGTTCAGCCACCCACTGCGGGTGTCGGACCCGGGATCGGCGTCCTCGAGCTCCTCCATGGCGGCGAAGTGCGATCGGTTCGGCGCGGGCAGTCCGGTGGCGTGGACAGCGGCCAGCCGGCCGGACTCCCACAGCGGGACCAGGGGCCCGAGCTGGGGGTGCAGCCCGAACATCGGGTCGGCGACGAGCAGCCGGTCCGCCGCGACCGACACCCCGGGCCTGGCCGCGTAGTAGACCGGGTCGCCGTGCGGCACCACGAGCGACAGCCCGTCCGCTGCGCCGCGCAGCGAGAGGACGACCAGGACGGCAGGGGCAGGGGACGGGGCGGCGGCCGACGTGGTGATGGCGGCCGACCCGAGCACGGTCGAGACGCCCGCGAGCGCCACCGCGCCGCCGAGCAGGGAGCGCCGCGACAGCCGGGCGAACTCGTCGCAGCAGGGCGGCGGTCCGCCGAGCGTCGCGGGGGCCCGGGGGGCTCGGGGGGCCTGGGGGTTCTCGGGGGTCGTCATGGGGCGCTCACCGGGTCAGGAAGGCGGGGGAGTCGAGGAGGGTGGCCAGCAGGCGGTGCATGCTCCATCGCACGATCGCGTGGTCACGTCTGATCTGCTCGCGCGGGGACACGTCGACCACCTGGCAGCAGGCGCGGACCAGCTCGGGCGTCGCCGGGCGGTGCAGGATCGTCCGGGAGAGGTGGTCGACCAGGGCCTCGAAGCGGATCGGGAAGTGCGGGACCCACGAGGCGTCCCCGCGATAGCGAACGCCCTGGTCGGGCCACCAGCCTCCGGCCAGATCCATGTGCACGCGCATCGAGGCCACCATCCGCGAGGGGGACGCCCAGGACTCGTTGTCGATCGGCTGCCCGTCGGGCCGCGGCCAGTCGAAGGGCTTCGTGCCGATGCCGGAGACCTGCCAGAGCAGCTGGTCGGCTGCGTGCTTCTCGCTCGCTGCCGGCGGCTTGGTGACCCGGATGCCCAGGGCCCGGTAGGTCGCGACCAGGTCCTCGCCCGGGTCGCGGACCTTCGCGCCGGCGGAGGCGGCGAACGCCTGGGACCGCACCAGCGCGCGCAGCACCGGGCGGATGGCGGTGTCGTGCTCGAGGTAGACCCGCGCCAGCCGGTCGACGAGCGCCGCAGGAGGGTCGTCGCTCACGAACTTCACGGCCAGCTTGTGGGCGACCCGCCGCGCCGTGGCCGGATGGGACGCGAGGTAGCGCAGGTAGGCCCGGGTAACGGCCCGGCCGTCGGAGTCGCGGTTGGGATGGGTGAAGTCCATGACGCGTACGGCGCCGCGCGAGTGCCACGACTGGCGGTACTCGGCCACGAACGTGTCCCACATGTCGACCGACCAGCCGGTCAGGATGCGCGCGGAGTCCTTGACGTCCTGCTCGTCGTACGCGCCGCGCCCGACGGTGTGGAGCTCGAGCAGCTCGCGTCCGAGGTTCTCGTTGGGCGCGGCGCTGCTGGAGCTGACGTTGTCGAGGTTGATCAGCATCGCCGGGTGCGTGATGACCGCCTGGAGCAGGTCCTCGAACCGGCCGAGGGCATGGCGGCGGATGACGTCGCCGTAGTCCACGCGCCAGAAGCACTGGGCGTCGCCGGTCACCGGCACGTTGAAGTGGTTCTCCCACAGCTCGGTGACGATCTCCAGCACCTGGCGCTGACTGCGCATCCGGCGCAGCAGCAGCCAGCGCTGGTAGTCGAGCATCACTTCCCAGCCGCCCTCGATCCCGTCCCGCTGGCGGCGCCAGAGGGCGGTGCAGTCGCGCGAGAGGCTCGGCCACCAGTCGCGCAGCCGGTCCGCGGACCGATCGGCGATCTTGTTCGGGCGAAGCTGCTGGGCGAACCAGCGCTGGGCGCCCCCGGCGCGGCGGACGTCGGCGGCGAGCTCGGGCGTCAGGCCGTAGGAGAACCGGCCGACGAGGTGTCGGCCGGCGGGGGAGAGCAACCGCTGCTTGCGGTCGTTCGCCGCGCGCTGGGTGGTGAGCTGGGTCATGCAGGGACTCCCGAGGGCCGCCGCGAGGTCCGCGGGTGGGGTAAGACTAGGGGAGCGGATCGGCCTGCGGGGGGACTTGCGAACGTGCGTTGCTCAGGCACCGACCGGTAGAGTGCGCTCGTCCGCAACCCACACCCGTGAGGACCCGACGCCCCGCCCATGGACGGCTCTCAAAGTCCCCGGCTCTCCCCGCACCAACTCGGATGCGGCCGAGGAGAGCCCCGATGACCGCCTCGCTGCTGCTGCTCGCAGCCCTGCTGCTGGTCGTGGCCTGCGGCCTCTTCGTCGCAGCCGAGTTCTCGCTCGTCACGGTCGACCGTGGCCAGGTCGACCGTGCCGTCGCCGCCGGTGACCCCGGTGCGGCCGGCGTCCAGTCGGCGCTCCGCAGCCTCTCGACCCAGCTCTCCGGCGCCCAGGTCGGGATCACCCTGACCAACCTCGCGATCGGGTTCCTGGCCGAGCCGGCGATCGCCGACCTGATCCGGGACCCGCTGGGTGAGCTGGGGGTCCCCGACAGCGCCGTTCCCGCGGTGGCGATCACCATCGCCCTGGTCGTGAGCACGGTCCTGACGATGCTCTTCGGGGAGCTGGTCCCCAAGAACCTGGCCATCGCGCGACCGATGGCCACCGCCAAGGCGACCCAGCGGTTCCAGCGCGGGTTCACCTCGGTGAACAAGGTCCCGATCCGCGTCCTCAACGGTGCCGCCAACGCGATCGTGCGCCGTCTGGGGGTCGAGCCGCAGGAGGAGCTGCGGTCGGCTCGCAGCTCGACCGAGCTCGCGTCGCTGATCCAGCGCTCGGCCGACCTCGGCACCCTCGACGTCGAGACCGCCGAGCTCATGGAGCGCTCCGTGGAGTTCGGGACCCGCACCGCCGGCGAGATCATGACGCCGCGGGTGCGCACGGTCAGCCTGGACGCCAACGACCGCGCCGCGGCGGTCATCGAGCTGACCCGGCAGACCGGGCACTCGAGGTTCCCCGTCCTCGACTCCGACGAGAACGTCGTGGGCACCGTCCACGTGAAGAACGCCGTCGCCCTCCCGGTCGGCGAGCGCGCCACGACACGCGTCAAGCACCTCGTGGCCAAGCCGATCGTGGTCCCCGACTCGCTGCGCCTCGACCCCCTGCTCGCCCAGCTCCGCAACGAGAGCTTCCAGCTCGCGATCGTGCTGGACGAGTACGGCGGGTACGCCGGCATCGTCACGCTCGAGGACGTCGTCGAGGAGATCGTCGGGGACATCTCCGACGAGCACGACCGGCTGAGCGCGAACGCCCGGCACCTACGTGACGGGACCTGGTCGCTCTCCGGCCTGCTGCGCCCCGACGAGGTCGAGGACGTGACCGGGGTCGAGCTGCCCGACCACGAGGACTACGACACGATCGCGGGCCTGGTGCTCCAGGTCCTCGGACGGGTGCCCGAGGTGGGCGACCTCGCCGAGGTCGCCGTCCCGGACCGGTCCGACCCCGACGAGCCCCGGGAGCGGCTCGCCGTGCTGACCGTCGAGCGGATGGACGGGCTGCGGGTCGACCGACTCGCGCTGCGCCTGCTCGACGGCATCGACGACGAGGACCGGGACGCGCACCTGGACGAGGACCGCGACGACGACCGCACCGAGGACCGCACCGAGGACCGCACCGAGGACCGCACCGAGGACCGCACCGAGGACCGCACCGAGGGCCGCGCCAAGGGCCGGGACGATGCTCGGGGGGAGGCCC
>JBAWHI010000472.1:0-2054 GCA_049593675.1 Nocardioides sp. | reverse complement strand
ACCTTGACGACGACGCGCTTCGCCCCGGTCACCTCGATGCGCGTGCTCATGCGCTCGGGTCGTCCTCCTGCCAGTCCGGGTCGTCGGCCGAGCCGATCTCGTACGACGTCGGCCCCTGCGCACCGCCGCGGGGTTCCGCAGCGGGCTGGTCGAGGCGACGGGCCACGTCGGCGCGGGTCTCGCTCTCGCTGCGGTCGTCCATCGCCTCGTCGATCGCCCGCCGGCGGCGCGCTGCGGGACGCGAGTCGTCGAAGCGCTGGTCCTCACCGCGCCGGCCGAGCATCTCGGCGCCGGCGTCGATGCCGGGCTGGAAGTCGAAGACGACCGAGTTGTCCGGGTGCCCGATGAGGACGGCGTCACCCTCCTCGGCCCCGAGCTCGACCAGCCGGGTCTCGACACCGAGCCGGTTGAGCCGGTCGGCGAGGAACCCGGTCGCCTCGTCGTTGCTGAAGTCGGTCTGCCTGATCCAGCGCTCCGGCTTCTCGCCGCGCACCCGCCACCCCTCGGGAGTCTGGGTGATGGTGAACTCGTCCTTGCCGTCCGCCGACGGCGGACGCAGCACGATCCGGGTGGCCTCGACGACCGGCGCCGCGGTCCGGCTCGCCTCGACGATGGCGGCCATCGCGAACGTCAGCTCTCGCATCCCCTCCCCCGACGCCGCGGAGATCTCGAAGACCTGCAGGTCCCGCTCGCGCAGCTCGTCGACCACGAAGCTGGCGATGTCGCGACCGTCGGGCACGTCGACCTTGTTCAGTGCCACCAGCCGCGGCCGGTCCTCGAGCCCGCCGTAGCGGCTGAGCTCGTTCTCGATCACGTCCAGGTCGTCGACGGGGTTGCGCCCAGGCTCGATGCTGGCCGTGTCGATCACGTGCACGAGCGCCGCGCAGCGCTCGATGTGGCGCAGGAAGTCGTGGCCCAGGCCACGGCCGTCGCTCGCCCCCTCGATCAGGCCTGGCACGTCGGCGACGGTGAAGGTCGTGTCGCCGGCGGTCACCACGCCGAGGTTCGGGACCAGGGTCGTGAACGGGTAGTCGGCGATCTTCGGCTTCGCGCGCGAGATCGCCGCGATCAGGCTGGACTTGCCGGCGCTCGGGAAGCCGACCAGCCCGATGTCGGCGACGACCTTGAGCTCGAGCACGATCTCGATCTCGTCGCCGGGCTCGCCGAGCAGCGCGAAGCCGGGCGCCTTGCGCTTGGCGGACGCCAGGGCCGCGTTGCCGAGGCCGCCGCGGCCACCCTGGGCGACGACCAGCTCGGTGCCGGGACCGACCAGGTCCGCGAGGACGTTGCCCCGGGGATCGGTGACCAGGGTGCCCTCGGGCACGGGCAGCACCAGGTCGGAGCCGTGCTTGCCGTTCTTGTGGTCTCCGGCACCGTGGCCACCGGACTCGGCGCTGCGCTTGGGGCTGTGGTGGTAGGCCAGCAGCGTCGTGACGTCGGGGTCGACGCGCAGGATCACCGAGCCACCGGGCCCGCCGTTGCCGCCGTCGGGCCCACCGAGCGGCTTGAACTTCTCGCGGTGCACCGAGGCAACGCCGTGCCCGCCGCGGCCGGCGCTGATGTGCAGCGCCACCCGATCGACGAAGGTCGGGACTGCCATGGTGCCTACTCTCTCGGAAACCTACGAGGATCCGGAACGGAAATGCAGAACGGGCGCCCCGCATCCGGGACGCCCGTTCTGTGCTGTCGCGTGGGTGCGAGCGTCAGGTCACTCGCCCGGGACGATGTTGACGACGCGGCGACCGCGACGCCTGCCGAACTCGACGGAGCCGGGGACGAGCGCGAACAGGGTGTCGTCGCCGCCGCGGCCGACACCGCTGCCCGGGTGGAAGTGGGTGCCACGCTGGCGCACGATGATCTCGCCGGCGTTGACGACCTGGCCGCCGTAGCGCTTGACGCCGAGGCGCTGGGAGTTGGAGTCGCGGCCGTTCTTGGTGGACGCCGCGCCCTTCTTGTGTGCCATTTCGTGTCCTTCTCGGAAGCTGTGACGGCTCGAACCCTAGGGGCCGGGCTCAGAGGGTGATGTCGGTGACCTTGACCTGGGTGTACTTCTG
>JBAWHI010000471.1:0-6701 GCA_049593675.1 Nocardioides sp. | reverse complement strand
TCGGCGGCGGCGGGTGGGGCCCGGTCGGCACCACCACGCTGCTCTCCTCGGGCCGCCTCGAGCCCCGCAAGGTGATCGGCTCGATCGACACCTCGGAGTTCGTGGTCGCCGTCGGCGGCTCGCTCGGCTTCCTGCTCGCGCTCGGCTCCCAGGGCATCGAGTGGGGGTACGCCGCGGCGCTGCTCGCGGGCGGGGTGGTGGCCGCACCGGTCGCTGCCTGGCTGGTCAAGAAGCTCGCCGCCCGGGTGCTGGGGGTCGCCGCCGGCGGTCTGATCATCCTGACCAACTCCAAGACCATCGCCGAGGCCCTGGGTGCCTCCGGCGCGCAGGTCGTCGTGCTCGTGCTGACGGTCGCGGCGCTGTGGATCTCCGGGATCGTCTGGGCGGTCCGGCAGGAGCGCCGCTCGCGTCAGCTCGAGGGCGCCGAGCGCGAGCTGGTCGCCGCCTGAGGGCCTCGGGCCGCCGGTCGTCGTCAAGGTCGAGTGAATCGCTCGACTCGTCTGAGACGATGGACCCATGCGAGTTTCCGCCAAGTCCGACTACGCCCTGCGCGCGCTGATCGAGATGGCCTCGCGCGTCGACGGGCGAGCCGTGAGTGCGGAGGAGCTGGGCCGGCTGCAGGACATCCCGCACGGCTTCCTCCAGGCGATCCTCGCGGATCTGCGGCGGGCCGGGGTGGTGATGTCGCAGCGCGGGCAGTCCGGCGGCTGGCGGATGGGTCGGCCCGCGAGCGACGTCTCGGTCGCCGACGTGATCCGGGCCGTCGACGGTCCCTTGGTCTCGGTCTACGGCCTGCGGCCCGAGGCGGTCAGCTACAACGACACTGCCGACGTTCTCCAGCACGTCTGGATCGCGGCCCGGCGCTCGCTGCGCGACGTGTTCGAGGCGGTCTCGATCCAGGAGCTGGCGGACCGGCGGCTGCCCGACTCGGTCACCAAGCGCACCGCCGACGAGGATGCCTGGCAGCCGCACTGAGGCTCCGGGCTCCCCGGCAGCCGGTCAGGCCGACGCGGCCAGGCGCCGCTTGAGCTTCTTCTTCTTGCGCTCCAGCTTGGCGTTCTGCTCGGCGAGCACCTGGTTGTGCGCGCGCAGGCGCACCACCTCGGCGAGCACGTCCGCCAGAGCATTGGTGGAGGGCGCATCGTGCCGGGCGACGTCATCGGAGCGGTCGACGGGCAGCAGCGCGTGCGGGTCGCCGACGATGTCGTACCCGCCGTCGGCCAGCTGCTTGGTCCAGCGCTCGCCGACCTCGAGGAGCTCGGCGTACGGCCGGCGTGGCAACGGACGTGGAGACGGTCGGGGTGCAGCGAGGGGGAGGACGACGTCGTCGAACCCGACCAGCCCGCCCAGGGCCGCCCAGACCGCGGCCTCCGGGTCCTCCTCGGGGACGACGATGACGTGCAGCCGGTTCGGGGCGCCGACCGCCGCGCCCCACGTCGCGAGCACCTCGCCGAGGTCGGGTGCGGCCGACCCGGGCAGCAGCTGGCTGCCCGGCTCCCGGGCGGTCACGATGACGTGGATCTCGAAGCCGGGCAGACCGTCCAGCAGCAGGGCGACCTGCTCCGACGTGCAGCCGGCGAGCAGCTCCTGGCTGACCACGACGTCGTCGCGGCCGCGCTGGATGCGACGGCAGATGCCCGCCCACGCCCCCTCGACCTCGCGTCGCTGGTAGCCCCAGGCCGCGTGGTCGCGGCGGATCTCGATCGCGGCGCGGAACATCTCCTCGGCGGAGATCGCCGGGTGCTGCACGCCGAGTTCCGCGAGCGACTCCGCGTGCTCGATCAGGGCCGCGTCGAGGAAGCCGCCGCCGCTGCGGGGAAGCCCGATGTGGAGGAACGCCGTGCGCTTGGCCATGTCGGCACCGTGTCGGCCCCGGACGGCCGGAGCGTGAACTCGCGGTGACGCCGGCCGTGCGATTGGTCGACCGTCCTGCGATAGAACGTGTTCTACAGTGACCGCATGATCACGTCGGACGCCATCACCTGGAACGCGCCGGACGACGACCACCCCGCGCGGGCGGCCTCGCAACGCTCCTACTCCGCGGTCGCGAACGGCGACCTCGCCGCGTGGCTGAGCGTGTACGCCGAGGACGCCGTGCTCGAGGACCCGGTCGGTCCGTCGATGTTCGACCCTGACGGCAAGGGCCACCATGGGCACGAGGGCATCGCAGCCTTCTGGGAGGCCGCGATCACGCCGATCGCGGCCTTCGAGTTCGAGATCAACGAGTCGTTCGCCAATCCGGGCAGCAACACCTGCGCCAACGTCGGCCGGATCACGACGTCCTTCCCCGACGGCAGCCGCACCACCACCGAGCTGGTCATGGTCTACGTCGTCGGCGACGACGGCCGGATCGTCTCGATGAAGGCCTTCTGGGAGCCGGAACGGACGATGGCGAGCTTCACGAAGGGCTGAGGTCCCCGGCGCGGGCTCAGTCGCGGACGTGCTCGGCGACCCAGTCGACCAGGGGCCGCAGCGTCCGCCAGTCGGCGCGCACCAGGTCGAGGAGCTCGGGGGTGTGGATCACCGGCTCGAAGCCGAGCTGGTGCCCGACGACCAGTGAGCGGTGGCGGAGCAGCTCGATGCGCGGGTGGTCCGCGGCGTACCCGCGGGGGCTGGTCTTGAGCCGGTCGCCGCTGATCTCGAAGCCCTCCCTCGCGACCCGCCGCAGGATCTTCTCGAGCTCCGGGCCGAACCGGTCGTGGGCGATCGCGGCGCGGAACGCCGAGAGTCGGGGACTGCTCGCCTCGTAGAAGCCGGCGCCGGTCCGGACACCGCGCGGCGAGACCTCGACGTACCACCCGGTGGCCTCGCCGACCCGGACGAAGGCGCCCTGGTGGGTCTTGTACGGCGTCTTGTCCTTGGCGAAGCGGACGTCGCGGTAGGGGCGGAAGATCTTCGCCGGTCCGAATTCGCTCTCGAGCGCCGCGCACAGGGCGGTCATCGGCGCCTTGACGGACTCGGCGTAGACCGCCTTGTTCCGCTCCCAGAAGGCCTTGGTGTTGTCGACCTCGAGATCGTCGTAGAAGTCGAGGGCGGCCACGGGGAACCCGGAGAAGGAGTCGGTCACGACGTCCCAGCGTAGCGAGCCGAGGTCGGGACCTCCGTTGCGCTCGCGACTCCTCGTCGACCGTGCCGGATCCCCGGGCCCGACACCGGTCCGGCTCCGTGACGTCCGCGACGCGACCGGGCGGGCGGGTGGCGGAGGGCCGCTACGAGAGGCTCGCTGTGACCTGCTCGTCGCCGGCCTCGGCCAGGGCGGTGATGGTGAGGTGGTCGCCACCGCAGCGGGGCTCGGAGAGGAACGCGCGGCCGCCGGGGGACTCGTAGGCGACGCTCAGCCCGTCGGCCGCGGCCCAGCGCATCAGCGCTGCCGGGTCGCCGTCGTCCTGGGGGTCGCGGACGAAGTACGCCGCATCGCCGCACCACACCAGGCTGCCCGCCGTGCCGGGGCCGAGGTCGGCGAGCTCTCCGCCCTCGCGGGCGAAGAAGTCGGCGGTCTCGATCTGGCGCTCCTTCGCGATCACCGACCAGACGAGGCCGTCGTCGGTGCGCAGGCCGTCCCAGGCCGTGCACTCCTCGACGTCGTCGAACGGGGTCGCCTCGGTGCCGTCGATCGACATCAGGGTGCGACACGAGATCCGGCCGGCGTTGAAGCTCAGCACCGAGGTGCCTCCCGGGGCGATCCGCGCACCGTTGAAGCCGTGCTGCTTCGGCGCGCACCAGCCGAGGCTGGACTCGCGGCTGTCCAGGTCGACGCTGGCGAGGCAGTAGGCGCGACCGGGCCCGTAGGTCGCGTGCAGCAGGCGGCCGTCGCCGAGGGCCCAACTGCCGCCGGTGGTCGCGGGTACGTCGGACGACCCGTCGATCACGAAGCTGTCGCCGGTCGCGAGGTCGGTGACCTCGGCCCGGCTCGGCTTGGTCTCCGTGCGGTCCGCCAGCACCACGACCGCCCAGTCCTCGTCGAGCAGGGCGTCGCTCACCCGCCAGCCGGAGGCGCCGCCGCCGGTGCCGGCCTGGGGGCCGTCGAGGGACCAGCCGGCGCCGTTGCGCTTGACGGTGAGCGTCCAGTCGGTGTTGCGGGTCACGGTCTCGCCGATCGGTCCGGCCACCGGCTGCCAGTCCAGCTCGGCGGGTGGCCGGTCGGACTCGGGCGCCGCGGACGGCGTCGGTGCCTCGCTCTCGGTCGGGCTCGGGGAGGGTGACTGCGAGGTCGGCGTACTGCTCACGTCGGGCTCGTCGCCGCTGCAGGCGGTGAGGGTGAGCGTGAGTGCGGTCGCCGCGGCGGCGGCCCAGCGCAGGTGGCGCATCAGACGCCGATGTTGTGGGCGAAGTGCGCCTTGTTGGCGCGGAAGCTCTTGTAGGCGTTGCGCCACTGGACCCGGGCGATGTAGGGCTCGGACGGGTCGAAGCGCTGCTGGTTCCACGGCTCGAAGTAGCCGATCTGGTCCGGCTTCTTTCCGCGCTTGGCGTAGCCGCGGCCGACCTGGAAGTGCCCGGACGCGTCGTCGTCGAGGTAGGGGTAGTAGCGCTTGAGGAGGATCGGGTGTAGCACGACCGGTGCCCGGTAGTCGTGGATGTGGCGCATCATCAGCAGCATCCACTTGTCGAAGCTGTAGCTCCCGATGTCGAGCACGATGTAGGGACCGGCGTACTTCTTGCGATCCCAGCCGGTCGACTGGTTGACGACCCGCACCATCTCCGTGATCGCACTGCCGCTGGTCGTGGTCCCGAGCTTGCGCGCCCAATGGGCCTGGTACTTCTTCTTGTCCTGCCAACCCCAGGCGATCATCTGCATCGTCGCCGGGCCGCACCAGTAGGTGCGGACCTGGGCCGCCGTCTGCTCGCCCGTCAGGATCTGCACCCGACCCGGGTAGTCCGCCGCGGACCTGGCCGGGGCCTTCGTCGGGGCCGCGGACGCCTTCGTGGCCGCGGACGCCTTCGTGGCCGCCTTGGCGGCGGCGGGTGCGGTGGCGCGCGCCTCGGGGTGGTCCTCGAGGAAGCCGTCCGGGAGCGGCACCCCCTCGATCTCGTGGCGGAGCAGCCACACCTTGGCGACCGAGCGGGCGGCCGCCGTGAGCTCGGCCCGCTCGACGCGGGCCAGGGCTGCGGGGCTCATCCGTGCGCGCTGGACCAGCTCCGCCTGGGCGTCCAGGTCGCCGGTGCGCTCGACGGCGGCGGGGCGGGCGGCGACGGTGCGGGCCGCGCGTGCGGCCCGGGCCTGGGCCTCGGCCTCGGTCACGTCGGTCCAGCCGGTGCCGAGGCAGTAGCGCTGGCCTTCGAACTCGGCGCAGCGCACGGCGGCCGCGGCCTGCTGGGCGCTGCTGGTCCGGCCCGACGACCGGGCGAGGGTCCGGGCCTGGACCGTGCCCGCGGCCACGACCCGGTCGATCTCGGCGCGGGCCTCGTCGGTCAGCTGCGAGGGGCCGGCCGTGGCGGCGCGCCCGATCGCGTCGTACTCGCGGTCACCGGAGGGGAGCAGCGGCTCGTCGACGCTGCCGCGCGGCACGAACGGTGCGGCGACGAGCAGCAGGACCAGGGCGCCCACGACGAGAAGAGTGGTGCGGCGGGACATGAGGAGAACCTCGAGACTCAGGGGAAGGCAGCCAGTCCAATGTCACCCCAGCCACTTGAATAGTCAAGTGTCCCATGAGTCACATGCGCATCGCGGATCGGCGGCCGCCCGCAGCGGCGGACTCGGCGGCGCTGGGACGGCGTGCGCGCGCCCGGGGAGGCCGTGACGGTGGCTGCCCGCCTCCTCGGCGGCGTCGTCCCGGGGTGAGGACGGGGCTTCGTGGAGCGGATGACGAGACTCGAACTCGCGACATCGACCTTGGGAAGGTCGCGCTCTACCAACTGAGCTACATCCGCATGATCCCCGGCGATCCGAGGGTCGCCGAGATCCTAGTCGATCGGCGCCAGGGCCGGACGCTTCGGGTCGAGGCCGTCGCCGGACGAGCGCCCGGTGAGCCGACGATGCACCCACGGGATCGCCATCCCTCGGACCCAGGCGATGTTCTCCCGGCGCCGCTCGGCGCGGGAGAGCGGCGGGCGATCGGTCAGCGGGAGCGCCGCGAGATCGTGCGGGACCTCGAGGGCGTCGAGCACCTCGATCGCCATCCGCTGGTGGCCCGGAGGGCCGAGGTGCATCCGGTCCTCGTCCCAGTAGCGCCAGTCCCGGTACTCCCGCATCGTCCAGAAGTCGACGACGGTCGCGCCGTGGGAGCGGGCGCTGGTGCGCACCAGCTCGTTGTAGAGCGCGAAGCGGCCACGCAGTGGGCGGTAGATCGCCGACCCGCCGGGGTCGAACGCGGTGAACACCACGAGCCGGGCGCCGGTCGCCGCGAGCCGGCCCAGGGCCGCGTCGTAGCGATCGACGAGGTCGTCGAGGTCGACCTTGGGGCGCAGGATGTCGTTCGCGCCGGCGTACACGGTGACCAGGTCGGGCTCCAGCGCGAGCGCGGGCTCGAGCTGCTCGTCGAGGATCGCGGGCAGCTTGCGGCCGCGGATCGCCAGGTTGGCGTAGCCGAAGTCGGTCCGGTCGCGGCCGAGCACCTCGGCCACCCGGTCCGCCCAGCCGCGCAGGCCGTTGGGGCGGGTGGGGTCGGGGTCGCCGACGCCCTCGGTGAAGGAGTCGCCGATCGCGACGTACCGCTGGAAGCTCACCTGGCCATTGTCCGGGTGGCGCGATGGCGCACGCCGGT
>JBAWHI010000470.1:0-3270 GCA_049593675.1 Nocardioides sp. | reverse complement strand
GCAGAAGGTGCAAGTTCCAGCAGGTCTGACGCCCGCGGAGTTTGTGATCCAACGGCGTTTCTTCTTTCGTGGGCCTGCCACTCACGCAAGTCGGAGCGACGGTGTCACCGCACCCCCTGTGGACCGTCGAGGTGGCGGTTCTCGCCCCGACTAAGGAGTAACGAGCACATGGCTCAGGGCACTGTTAAGTGGTTCAACGCGGAGAAGGGCTTCGGCTTCATCGCGCAGGAGGACGGCGGCGACGACGTCTTCGTTCACTACTCGGCGATTCAGACCCAGGGCTACAAGTCCCTGGACGAGAACCAGAAGGTCGAGTTCGACGTCACGCAGGGTCCCAAGGGCCCGCAGGCGGAGAACGTTCGCCCGGTCTGATCACGAGTCTGATCGCGGAGACATCTCGGGCCTGACCTGAGAGCTTCGAGCAGGAGGGTCCCACCCGCACGGGTGGGGCCCTCCTGTGATTTCTGACATCGCCCCCAGCCACCCGCCCGGCGCAAGCCACGATCTGGGCGCCACGAGCCGCTTCGCGGTTCCAGGTGGGGGATGTGACGTAGCCCAGGAGGGTCAAATTCGCTCGGTGTGCGTTTGGCGCCGGCACCGGTCGGGCAACGTTGGCTCAGCGGGGAGGAGGAGGAGGTAGATGCAGATGAGGAGCGATGAGGTGCACGACCAGTTCGACGTGACCCTCGAGGACTCTGACCTCCTGGGCGAGGTGGAGCTCACCACCAACCTGATCATCGCGGCCAGCGAGACCGAGGACCAGCTCTCCGCGGACCAGATCGACGAGATCCTCGGCGTGGTGCCCGACCCGCGCCACGAGGCCTGAGACGCCGGGACCCGGCGCCTCAGCAGGTCGCGAACAGCACCGGCCCGGTCGAGAGGTCCGAGAGCACGTAGCTGCCCTCGGCCGGCTCGAGGTCGAGGGTGACGATGTTGCCGTCGGCGGTCGCCGCGTCCAGCGCGAACCGGTCCGCGAAGTCGCCCCCCTGCCCGGGAGCCGGCCCACTGGCCAGCACCGAGCGGGTGTCGGCGTTGGTGCGCGCCCGCTCGTCGTCCTCGAACGCCATCGCCACCCGCACGTCGCCGCCCGGCAGCACCCCCATCGCGAAGCCGGTCAGGGGGCTCACCTCCCCGGCCTCGGCGACCAGCCGCTCGCCCGCCGCCTGGTCGGCAGGGTCGGCGTTGTTCATCGCCAGCGCCGCGCACGTGTAGGGCCCGTCGTACACGGCTGCGGACAGCGGCTCCCCGACGGCGCCGACCGCGTCCCGCAGCCCGTCGGCCACCTCGTCGTCGCCCGGTCCGTCGCCCAGTCCATCGACCGCCTGGGCGAGGTACGCCGGTTGGTCGCTGGACAGCACCAGCTGCTCGTCGGCGACCAGTGCGACGTGCTGCAGCTCCGGGGTGAGGATCCCGCCGAGCTGGGCCAGCAGTTGCTCGCCACCCTCCCAGACCCCACCGGCGGTCGCGTCGCCGTCGGGCCGGGCGAAGCCGGAGCGCTCCAGCCGGTCGGCGAGCGCGTCGAAGTCCGTGTCTTCCGGCATCCGCAGGATCACCACGGCGCCCTGCTCGGACTGGCTGAACAGCTCCCAGTCGGCGCTCGCGGGGGAGAAGCTCAGCCGGTCCTCCATCTCGATCCCCGACGCGACGAGGGCGGACGTCGAGGTCAGGTCCGCGTCGAAGCCGGCGTCGAGCAGGCGCTCGAGGTCGTCGGTGCCGAGGCTCTCGCGCACGCCGGCCCAGTCGGTCCACGACAGCCGCTCGGCGTCAGCGGGCGCGTAGGAGATCGCCCGCTCCAGGTCGGTCTGTCCGCGGTCGCGCCACCAGTTGGTCGCGACCAGGACCGCGGCCGCCAGGAGAGCCAGCACGAGCACGACCAGGAAGGCGACCGTGAGGCGTCTGCGCAACGGGGTCTCCTGTTCCGGTTCGGGTGATGTGAGACTAGCGCCATGCCTGCGAAGGACGTCCTCGCCGCCGGTGCCGTCGTCTTCCGTCCGGGCAAGCGGGTGCTGCTCGTGCACCGGCCGCGCTACGACGACTGGTCCTTCCCCAAGGGCAAGCTCGATCGCGGCGAGCACGTGACCGCGGCCGCCGTGCGCGAGGTGTGCGAGGAGACCGGCCTGCAGGTGCGCCTCGGGCCGTCCCTGACCACGCAGCGCTACCCGGTGAGCGGGGGCCGGTCGAAGTCGGTCTCCTACTGGGCCGGGCGGGCGGTCGGCTCCGACGACGTCAGCGCCTACCGCCCGAACGCCGAGATCGACGCCGTCGCCTGGGTGCCCTACGACGAGGCGCTGAAGCAGCTGAGCTACCCCCACGACCGCGACACCCTGCGGGAGGCGGAGCGGGTCCGCCGGCGTACGCACGCGGTCGTCGTCCTCCGCCACGGCGTCGCGCGCTCCCGCAAGGCCTGGCGTCGCCAGGACGACCAGCTGCGCCCGCTCCTCCAGGCCGGGCGCCAGCAGGCGCAGCGGGTGGTCCCGGTGCTCGCGGCGTACGACGTGACGCGGATCGTCAGCTCCAGCAGCATGCGCTGCGTGGAGACGGTGGCGCCCTACGCCGACGCGACCGGCTGGAAGCTCGACCTCGACGACGGGCTGAGCGAGGAGCAGGCCACCGCCACGTCGGTGCTCGAGACGGTCGACGAGCTCGTCACCACCGACGAGGGCGCGGTGCTGTGCACCCACCGCCCGGTGCTGCCCAGCGTCTTCGACGCCCTCGGGGTCGCGGACCCGCGTCTGGAGGCCGGTGAGCTGCTGGTCGCGCACGTGCGCAAGGGCGCGGTGGTGGCGACCGAGCGGCACCGGATCCACTGAGCCCGGACCCGGGCCGAGGCGGCTACTGGCCCAGGGTGAGGTGCAGGACCCAGTAGAAGGCGGCGGCGACGAGGCCCGCCATCGGGACGGTGAGCACCCAGGCCATCACGATCGAGCGGGCCACACCCCAGCGGACGGCGGAGAAGCGCTTGGTGGCGCCGGCTCCCATGATCGCCGAGGTGATGGTGTGGGTGGTCGAGATCGGCGCGTGGAAGACGAACGCCGTCGTGTAGAGCACACCGGCGGCGACCGTCTCGGAGGCGAAGCCGCGGGCCGGGTCGAGGTGGATGATCCGGCGTCCGAGGGTGCGCATGATCCGCCATCCGCCGGACCAGGTGCCGAGCGAGATCGCGGCGGCCGCGGAGAAGATCACCCAGGTCGGGAGCGGGTCGCCCTCGGCGACGTACCCACCGGTGAGCAGCGCCAGGAAGATGACACCCATCGTCTTCTGGGCGTCCTG
>JBAWHI010000469.1:0-14169 GCA_049593675.1 Nocardioides sp. | reverse complement strand
GCCCCGACCTGCACGTCGTGCCCGACCCGGAGGCCGCGCAGAAGGCGCTCGCGGCCGCCGAGCAGGCGCTGGAGTCCGCGGAGGCCGAGCTGGAGGAGGCCGCCGCAGCCCACGAGCAGGCCACGGCGGACTACGACGAGCTCGAGGCGCGCGGCCTGCAGCTGCAGGCCGAGATCGACGAGCTCCGAGGCAGGATCGCCGCGCTCGAGGCCGACGCGGAGGAGGTCGACGACGAGCTGGGCGACGCCGAGGACGCCCGCGACGTGGCCGCCGCCGCCGTCCGTGAGGCGGCCGAGGCCCGCGACTCCGCAGCGGCGGCGCTGGCGAGGCTGTCGACCTAGCCTGCCCAGCCCTTCGATCGCTCGACCGCGTCGCGCCACCGGGCATGGGCGGCGTCCGCGGCGGTGCGATCGCCGCCGGGCTCGAAGCGGCGGTCCAGCGTCCAGGTGTGGCGCAGGTCGTCGGTGGAGTCCCACACCCCGGCGCCGAGCCCGGCGAGGAAGGCGGCGCCGAGCGCGGTGGTCTCGGCCGCCTTCGGCCGCTCCACGGCCAGGCCGAGCTGGTCGGCCTGGATCTGGCAGAGCAGGTCGTTGGCGCACGCACCGCCGTCGACGCGCAGCGAGTGCAGCGCGGGCATCGTCTCCAGCACGTCGCGGACCTCGAACGCGATCGCCTCCAGCGTGGCGCGCACGAGGTGGGCGCGGGTGGTGCCGCGAGTGAGGCCGATGATCAGCCCACGCGCGTGGGGGTCCCAGTGGGGCGCGCCCAGGCCGGTGAGGGCGGGGACGAACATCACCCCCTCGGTGTCGTCGACGGTCCGGGCCAGGGCCTCGGTCTCCGCAGCCGAGCCGACGATCTGGATGCCGTCGCGCAGCCACTGGACGGCCGCGCCGGTCACGAAGATCGAGCCCTCGTTGGCGTAGGTCATCTCGCCGTCCGGCGACCTCCAGGCGGCGGTGCTGAGCAGGCCCGCGGCGGAGCGCTGGATGCTCGACCCGGTGTTGGTGAGCACGAACGAGCCGGTGCCGTAGGTGCACTTCGAGTCACCCTCGTCGAAGCAGGTCTGCCCGAAGAGCGCGGACTGCTGGTCGCCGGCCAGACCGGCGATCGGCAGCGACAGCCCGAGGTAGGACCTCGCGTCGGTCACCGCGATCTCGCCCCAGTTGGGGACGAGCTCCGGCAGCGCGTCGCGGGGGACGCCGAACAGCGAGCAGAGCTCGTCGGACCAGTCGCCGGTCGACAGGTCGAGCAGCAGGGTGCGGGAGGCGTTGGAGACGTCGGTGACGTGGTAGGTCCCCCGGGTCATCCGGGCGATCAGGTAGGACTCGACGGTGCCGATCGCGTAGCGGCCGGACTCCACCAACGCCCAGGTGTGCGGCTCCTGCTCGCGCAGCCACATCAGCTTCGTGCTCGAGAAGTACGGGTCCAGGCGCAGACCGGTGAGCTCGCTGACCCGCTCCTCGTGCCCCTCGTCGCGCAACCGGGTGCACAGGTCGGCGGAGCGCCGGTCCTGCCAGACGATCGCGCGCCGCGGCGCCCCGAGTGTCTCCCGGTCCCAGAGCAGCACGGTCTCGCGCTGGTTGGTGATGCCGACCGCCTCCAGCGCGCCGGCGTCGTACGTCGCGAGGACCTCGCGCGTCGCCTGCAGCGTCGCCTGCCAGATCTCCTCGGGGGCGTGCTCGACCCAGCCCGGCTGGGGGAAGTGCTGAGCGAACTCCTGATAGCCCTTCGCCGCGATGGAGCCGTCCTGCTCCACCACCACCGCGGTCACGCCGGTCGTGCCCGCATCGATCGCGAGGATGCTCACGACCGGGTGCTCCGGATGATCTCGAGCACCCGCGAGTCGACCCAGGAGCCGTCCGGGGCGACCCGCATCTCGTAGTTCTCGGTGCCGACCCAGGCCGCGAAGTCGCGGGCGCCGGCGGCCCGGGCGAGCTCGTGGAGCTCGGCCTCGATCTCGGGGGTGACGGGCACCTTCTCCTCGTCGGTCGAGGCGGTCAGGTACAGCTCGCTGAGCTCCAGCAGGCGGGCCAGCTCCCGGATCGGGTCCGCGGCGTCGTCGACGCGGAGGTCGGCGGCGATGTCGTCGAGACCTCCGTAGCCGGCGCCGTCCTGGACCACGAGCAGGGCCGCGGACTGGCGACCGCGCGAGTCACCGCCGGCGGCGTCGCCGGCGGCCAGGGCGTCGAGGAGTCGCCGGGCCAGCGAGGCGTCCTCGGGGGAGGCGAGCCAGGCCGCCTCCATGGCGTCGACCACCTCGGAGCCGGTGAGGATGTTGCCCTGGATGGCGTAGCCCGCGCCGGTCCGGCCGCCGGCCCAGTCGAGGCAGGCCTCGCCGGTGTGGCTGGCCGCGACGCCCTCGAGGTCGACGATGCCGACCTGGCGATGGTCGCGGCCGTCGTCGTCCTCGAGGAGTCGTTGCAGCGCGACGGCTGCGGTGGCGCCGTCGTCGAGATGTGCGAGCGCCTGGCCCTTGTAGGCGACGTTGGCGTCGGCCTGGGTGGCGATCGCACCGACACCGGCGACGGCGGCCGGGACGGCCGATCCGACGGCGAGGAACTTGGAGGCGACGGCCACGCCCCAGGCCTGGCCGTCGGCGGAGCGGGCCACGATCGAGAACGTCATGGAGCGACCCTAGTGGTGGCAGGACCACCCCCGACGCCACTAGGGTCGAGGCGCCCACTGGAACGATCCAAGGAGTGTCATGCGCGTCGGAGTGCTCACCGGAGGCGGGGACTGCCCCGGACTGAACGCCGTCATCCGGGCGGTGGTCCGCAAGGGGGTCAGGTCCCACGGGTTCGAGTTCGTCGGCTACCGCGACGGCTGGCGCGGCCCGCTGGAGGGCGTGACGATGGACCTCGGGATCGAGCAGTGCCGTGGCATCCTGCCCCGCGGCGGGACCATCCTCGGCTCCTCGCGGACCAACCCGTTCAAGCTGGAGAACGGCGTCGAGCGGATCCAGGAGAACCTCGCGAAGGACGGAGTGGACGCCCTCGTGGCGATCGGGGGCGAGGACACCCTCGGCGTCGCGACCAAGCTCGCCGACCTCGGGGTCGACGTCGTCGGGGTGCCGAAGACGATCGACAACGACCTGTCCGGCACCGACTTCACGTTCGGCTTCGACACCGCGGTCAACATCGCCACCGAGGCGATCGACCGGCTGCACACCACGGCCGAGTCCCACCACCGGGTCCTGGTCGTCGAGGTGATGGGTCGCCACGCCGGCTGGATCGCGCTGCACTCCGGCATCGCCGGCGGCGCCAACATCGTGCTCATCCCCGAGCAGCCCTTCGACATCGAGGAGGTCTGCGCGCTGGTCGAGAGCCGGTTCGAGTCGCACTACGCCCCGATCCTCGTCGTCTCCGAGGGTGCGGTCCCGCGCGAGAGCACCGGTGCCGGGCAGGGCATGACGCTGGCCTCCGGCGACACCGACGCCTTCGGCCACGTGCGCCTCGGCGGCATCGGCGACCGACTCGCCAAGGAGATCGAGCAGCGCACCGGCAAGGAGGCCCGCGCCGTCGTCCTGGGCCACATCCAGCGCGGCGGTACGCCGACGGCGTTCGACCGCTGGTTGGCCACCCGGTTCGGCCTCCAGGCGATCGATGCGGTGGCCGACGGCGACTTCGGCACCATGATGGCGCTGCGCGGCACCGACATCGTGCGGGTGCCGCTGATCGAGGGCACCGGCGAGCTCAAGCTGGTCAGCGAGAAGGAGTACGCCGAGGCGCAGGTGTTCTTCGGCTGAGGCGGATTTGGGCGTCTGATTAGGATCGCGCGTCCCGGGGCACTCTCGCACCATGACGAGCGAGAGCACCGCGCAGGCCGACGTCAACGGCCCGACTCCCGACCTGAAGCGGGTGATGGGCCCGAAGCTGCTGCTGCTGTTCATCGTCGGCGACATCATCGGGGCCGGCATCTTCGCGGTCACCGGCAAGATCGCCGGCGAGGTGGGCGGCCTCGCGTGGCTGCCGTTCCTGCTCGCGTTCGCCATCGCCACGATGACGGCGTTCTCCTATCTCGAGCTGGTCACGAAGTACCCCCAGGCCGCCGGTGCCGCGCTCTACGTCCACAAGGCATTCGGGATCCACTTCGTCACCTTCCTGGTGGCCTTCACGGTCGCCTGCTCCGGCATCACCAGCGCGTCGACCTCCTCGGGCCTGCTCGCCTCCAACTTCCTGATCGGGATGGACGAGATCGTCGGCGGCGTCCCCACCGGGAGCACCGCATCGCTGATCGCGGCCCTGGTCTTCATGCTGATCCTGGCGGCGGTCAACCTGCGTGGCGTCGGGGAGAGCGTCAAGTTCAACGTGGTCCTGACCTCGATCTCGCTCGCGGCCCTGACCGTGGTCATCCTGATCGGGTTCTGGGCCATCGGCAGTGGTGAGGGGGACGTCTCCCGTCTCGTGGCCTTCGAGACCCCGACCGACAAGAGCGTCTACCTGGGCGTCACCGTGGCGACCACCATCGCGTTCTTCGCCATGGTGGGCTTCGAGGACTCGGTCAACATGGTCGAGGAGACCAAGGATCCCGAGCGGATCTTCCCCCGGATCATGTTCACCGCACTGGGCATCTGCGCCCTGCTCTACATGCTCGTCGCGGTAGCCGTGATCATGGTGATCCCGACCGGCGACCTGGGCAGCCCCACCAACCCGGACGCGGGGATACTTCTCGACGTCGTCAAGGTCGGCGCTCCGGCGATCCCGATCGACACCATCTTCCCGTTCCTGACCGTCTTCGCCGTCGGGAACACCGCCCTGATCAACATGCTGATGGCGAGTCGCCTGATCTACGGGATGGCCCAGCAGGAGGTGCTGCCGCCGGTCCTGGGCAAGGTGCTCCCGGGGCGTCGCTCGCCGTGGACCGCGATCGTGTTCACCACGGTGCTGGCCATGGGCCTGATCATCTACGTGACCACGCAGTCGGAGTCGAACATCGTCTCGGCCCTGTCGGGCACCACCGGACTCCTGCTGCTGTGCGTCTTCACGGTCGTCAACGTCGCCTGCCTGGTCCTGCGCCGCGACGACACCGGCCGCGGCTTCCGGGCGCCCACCGCGATCCCGGTGCTGGGCGCGATCTTCTCGGCCGCGCTGGTCGGCCCCTGGGCACGCAACCCCGAGGACTACGTCCAGTACCGCATCGCCGCCGGCCTGCTCGTCATCGGCGTCGTGCTCTGGCTCATCACCTGGATCGCCAACCGCGGCCTCCGGGCCAAGAAGACCGGCTTCCGCGACATCGAGCAGCTCAAGGAGTAGGTGCCTCGAGCCGTCTCGCCGACGAACGGCGAATGGGAGGCGAGCGGGTGGCCGCCGTACCCTGGAGGGGTGAGCAGCACTGTCCCGGACCTCGCCTCCCTGCACGCCCTCGGCGCAGCCCAGCAGCCGACCTATCCCGACCGCGAGGCCGTCGACGCGGCGAGCTCACGGCTGCGGACCGCGCCGCCGCTCGTCTTTGCGGGGGAGTGCGACGACCTCAAGGCCAAGATCGCCCAGGTCGCCCGCGGCGAGGCCTTCCTCCTCCAAGGTGGCGACTGCGCCGAGACGTTCGCCGGCGTCACCGCCGACAACGTCCGCAACAAGCTTCGGGTGCTGCTCCAGATGGCGGTCGTGCTGACCTACGCCGCCTCCGTGCCCGTGGTCAAGGTGGGTCGGATCGCCGGCCAGTACGCCAAGCCGCGCTCCTCGGACTTCGAGACCCGTGACGGCGTCACGCTCCCGGCCTACCGCGGCGACGCCGTCAACGGCTTCGACTTCACCGAGGCCTCGCGGATCCCGGACCCGCAGCGCCTCGTCGACGTCTACAACTCCTCGGCCGCGACGCTCAACCTGGTCCGCGCCTTCGTGACGGGCGGCTACGCCGACCTGCGCCAGGTGCACACCTGGAACACCGACTTCGTGCGTGAGTCCGCCGTCGGGCAGAAGTACGAGCGGATGGCCGGCGACATCGAGCGCGCCCTCACCTTCATGAAGGCGATCGGCGCCGACCCCGACGAGTTCCACCGCGTCGACTTCCACTCCAGCCACGAGGCGCTGGTGCTGGAGTACGAGCACGCGCTGACGCGCATCGACTCCCGGACGAGCCTGCCCTACGACGTCTCCGGGCACTTCGTCTGGATCGGCGAGCGCACCCGCCAGCTCGACGGCGCGCACGTCGAGTTGCTCAGCCACATCCGGAACCCGATCGGCGTCAAGCTCGGTCCGACCACCACGCCGGACGACGCGCTCGCGCTGGCCGCGAAGCTGAACCCGGACAACGAGCCCGGCCGGCTCACCTTCATCACCCGCTTCGGCGCCGGCAAGATCCGCGACGGCCTGCCGCACCTGGTCGAGAAGGTCACCGCTGCGGGTCTCGAGGTCGCGTGGGTGTGCGACCCGATGCACGGCAACACCTTCGAGGCCTCCTCCGGCTACAAGACCCGGCGCTTCGGCGACGTCATCGACGAGGTGCAGGGCTTCTTCGACGTGCACCGCTCGCTCGGCACCTGGCCCGGTGGGCTGCACGTCGAGCTCACCGGTGACGACGTCACCGAGTGCGTCGGCGGCGGGGAGGATCTCACCGACCTCGACCTCGCGCACCGCTACGAGTCGGTCTGCGACCCGCGCCTGAACCGCGTGCAGTCCCTCGAGCTGGCGTTCCTCGTCGCCGAGATGCTCCGAGCCACCGCGTCCTGAGCCTGCGAAGGGCGGGCGCATCGAGGCACCCACGGGTGTCCCGGTAGGTTCGCCCGGGTGATCGACCTGCGCAGCGACACCCTGACCAAGCCGACCGAGGAGATGCGGGCCGCGATGGTGCGCGCCGAGGTCGGGGACGACGTGTACGGCGAGGACCCGACCGTCGTCCGCCTCGAGGAGCGGGTCGCGGAGCTGTTCGGGCACCAGGCGGCCCTGTTCATGCCGACCGGGTCGATGGCCAACGTGCTCGCGGTCCGCTCCCTGGTCGCTCCCGGGCAGGAGGTGCTCTGCGAGGCGAGCGCCCACATCGCCCGGGCGGAGCTCGGTGCGCACGGTGCCTACAGCGGGCTGACGATGCGCACCTGGATCCACCCGCGGGGGCAGGTCGACCTCGACACGATCCGCACCATCTTCGCGCCGGACATGGGCCCGTTCTTCGTGCCCACGGCCGCGATCTCGGTCGAGAACACCCACAACTTCGCCGGGGGAGCGGTGCTCCCGCTGCAGGACCTGCGCGACCTGCGCGAGTACGCCACCGGCGCCGGCGCCCGGGTGCACCTCGACGGCGCCCGGATCTGGAACGCGCACGTGGCGACCGGCACCCCGCTCGCGGAGTACGGCGCGATCGCCGACGTGCTGGCGGTCTGCCTCTCGAAGGGGCTGGGGGCGCCCGTGGGGTCGCTCATGGTGGGCGATGCGGACGCGATCGCCGAGGCCCGGGTCTGGCGCAAGCGGATGGGCGGAGGCATGCGCCAGGTGGGCATCCTCGCTGCTGCCGGACTGCATGCGCTCGACCATCATCTCGAGCGGCTCGCCGACGATCACGTCCACGCCCGGCTGCTCGCCGAGGCGTGCGGGCTCGATCCGGCAACGGTGGACACCAACATCGTGGTGCTGGACCGCGCGGACGCGGCGCAGTTCGTCGCCGCGGCCCGCGAGCAGGGCGTGCAGGTCTCCACCGTCGGGCCCACCGCCGTCCGGATGGTGACCCACCTCGACGTCGACCGGGCCGGCATCGAGCGGGCCGCGGCGGTCCTCGCCCGCCTGGTGCGGTGAAATTACCGGCGGGTAGCATCGACTGGTGACCGACGTACTGGCGACCACGCGTGCCAACCCCGCCTGGGTCCGCACCGCGGACGTGATCGCCAAGGCGGGACTGGTGTTCCTGCTCTGGGTCGCGATCACCTATCCCGACCTCGGCAACCTGCGGGGCAAGGGCGCCGGGGCGCGTGCCGTGGGCTACCCGATGATGGCGTTCCTGATCCCGGCCGCCTGGTGGGTGTTCTGGCGTGATCGCGCGGCCTTCCCCTGGGTGGCCGACCTCCTGGTGACGATCACGTGCTTCACCGACACCCTCGGCAACCGGGTCGACCTCTACGACACGATCCGATGGTTCGACGACTGGATGCACCTGATGAACACCGGGCTGCTGACGGCGGCCTTCCTGCTGCTCACCCTGCGTCGGTCGGCGAGCTTCGGAGCCACCCTGGAGCGCGCGCTCGCCTTCGGCGTGACGGCGGCCCTGGCGTGGGAGATCGCCGAGTACTTCGCCTTCCTCAGCAACTCCTCCGAGCGAGTCCACGCGTACGCCGACACCCTCGGCGACCTGGCGCTCGGCATGATCGGAGCGGTGCTGGCGGCGGTGATCGTGCACGCGCTGTGTCGCGCGGGTCGGATCGTCGACCCGCCGATGCCGTGGTCGCTCAGCGCCCGCCCGCGAAGCTGAGGTCGCTGATCGCGGTGAAGTCTCGCGAGGCCGGGCCGCTGCCGGGGCTGGAGACCGACACCAGCCGCAGGACCACGGAGGTCGTCTCGACGTCGACGTCGACGGACTGGACCTCGACCGTGTCGTCGAGCTCCTGGGCGACGGTGGTGCCGTCGTCGAACTCCCACTCCACGGAGAGCACCCGACGGTTGCCGTGGTACCAGTCCAGCTCGCGCCCCTGCGCGTCCTGAGCGGTCTTCGCGTAGCCGTTGATCAACCCCACCCGGCTCAGCCGGGTCTCGTCCGCGAAGGTCACCGTGAGCTCCTCGCCGGTCCCGTCACCGGGCATCCGCCACGAGGTCGTGGGGACGCCGTCGAGCAGGTTCGCGGCGTCGTAGGTGGTCGGGTTGCCGGCCGTGTCCTGGTTGGGTGGGGCGGTCGCCGGCACCTCGACGGTGGCGCCTTCGCCGGGGTCGGCACCCCCGGTGCTGCTCTCGGCTCCGCTCGCGGTGTCGTCGGAGCGTCCCTCGGTGCCGCTGTCCCCGAGGCCGCTCACCAGCCCGACGCCCAGCGCGACAACGAGCACGACGACGAGCACGAGGACGGGGCCGCCGAGTGCCCACGGCCACCACGGACGCCGTGGACGCTGCGGAGCGGGCACGGGCGACGGTGTCGCGGCCGGGAACGAGGCCGTGGCCATGGCCGGGGACGGAACCGGGGCCGGAACCGGCGGCGGGGCGGTGGCAGGGACCGGGGGCAGCGCCTCGGGGGCCGCCCGGGTGGCGTCGACCTCGTCGGCGAAGAGGGGGTAGCGCGCCGTCGAGACGTCGATGGGGTGCCCGCAGCTCGTGCAGAAGCGGCCACCGCCGAGCTCGTGTCCGCAGTTGGTGCAGAACCCCATCTGCCCTCCTTCGGGGGATCAGACTAGGCGGACGCTATCGGCCGGGGGTGGCGGGCCGCCGCCCGACCAGCTCCGGCAGCCGTCGTACGGCCTGCGCGAGATCGCGCAGCTCCGCGCCGAGGAGGGCCTGTGGCCCGTCGCACAGCGCGGTCTCGGGCCAGGGATGCACGTCGACGATGACGCCGTCGGCGCCGACGGCGATCGCAGCGCGGGACAGCGGGACGACCAGGTCCTTGCGACCTGCGGCGTGCGACGGGTCCACGATGATCGGGAGGTGGCTGGCCGCCTGGACGACCGGCACCGCCGAGATGTCGAGGGTGTTGCGCGTGGACGGCTCGAACGTGCGGATGCCCCGCTCACACAGGACGACGTCGAGGTTGCCACGCTGGGCGATGTACTCCGCCGCCATCAGCCACTCCTCGATGGTCGCGGTCATCCCGCGCTTGAGCAACACCGGCCGGCCGGCGTCGCCGACCGCCTGGAGCAGGCCGAAGTTCGCCATGTTCCTGGTCCCGACCTGCAGCATGTCAGCGTGCTCGGCGACCACCGGGACGTCGCGGGCGTCGACCACCTCGGTGACGATCGGGAGCCCGGTCGCGGCCCGGACGTCGCACAGGATCTCCAGCCCCGCCATGCCGAGCCCCTGGAACGCGTAGGGCGACGTGCGTGGCTTGAAAGCGCCACCGCGCAACAGCGTGGCTCCGGCCGAGCGGGCCATCTGGGCCGCCTCGAGGGTCTGCTCGGCGGTCTCGACGGCGCAGGGGCCGGCGATGAACGTGAACGTCTCGGGACCGATCGGCACCTGGTGGTCCCGGGGGCCGACCCAGACCGTCGACCGGTCCGGGTGGTGCTGCCGGCTGACCAGCTTGTAGGGGTCGGAGATGCGGTGCACGTCCGCGACGCCGCGCAGGGTGCGCAGGTTGAGGTTGTGGAAGGAGTCGATGTCACCGACCAGGCCGATGATGGTGCGGACCACGCCGGTGGACACGAACGCCTCTCCGCCGACGCTCTCGACCCGCTCGACGACGTGCGCGACGTCCTCTGCGGTGGCATCCGGCGACATGACGACGACCATGTGCGCACGGTAGGCGAGCGGGGCGACGCCACGGTGGCGTACCCACCATGCGGACGACGCCGACGCGCGACGGAGTGGGCGCGTCGACGATCCGACCGAGGCGCGGGTCGGGGCCGACGAACGTCGAATCGCCCGGTACGGGTGAGGCGTCTCGCCCCGGGGCACCGACAGAGTGCGGTCGACAGATTCGACCTGATGAAGGAGCACACGTGTCAGATGGAGTCTCGCCCGCGGAGCGGGTCTGGGCAGAGGGAATCGCGATCTTCGGCGGAGCGATGCTCGCGACGATCGGTGTCTTCCAGTTCCTGGAGGGGCTGTCGGCGGCCGCGAAGGACGACGTGTTCGTGCGGACGCCGAACTACATCTTCGACGTGGACCTCACCGCCTGGGGTTGGGCGCACATGCTGATCGGGGCCGGCGCGGTCACCATCGGCGTGTGCCTGCTGCTCGGTCAGCGCTGGGCGCTGATCGCGGGCATCTGCGTCGCGGTGCTCTCGGCGCTCGCCAACTTCGCGTTCCTGCCGTTCTACCCCTGGTGGACGCTGCTGATCATCGTCTTCGACCTCGCGGTCATCTGGGCGCTCAGCACGATGCTCGGCCAGCAGCGACGCTAGTCCGGCTCAGTCCCACTCGGCCGGCATCATCGGGTCGAGGTCCAGCCACTCAGCGAGGGCGAGGACCTCGGCCCGAACTGCGTCGTGGGTCGCATCGTCGAACGGCGCGTCCTCGTGGACGGCGTCGACGCGCAGCACGCCCTCGGCCCGGTCAGCCGTGGCGTCGAGCTTGCCGATCAGGCGGTCCCCGCACAGGATCGGGAGCGCGTAGTAGCCCCAGCGTCGTCTGGCGGCCGGCTGGTACATCTCGAGCTGGTAGTCGAACTCGAACAGCGCGGTCATCCGAGAGCGGTCGAACACCAGCCGGTCGAGGGGTGAGAGCAACGCCGCTCGGCCGGTGAACCCGCCCGCGAGCAGGGTCGGGTCGACGCGCCACTTCCCCCGGATGCCCTCGACCGTCGCCGGCTCGCCGACCTCGCCGAGTCGGCCGCCACGGACCAGGCCGAGTGCCCGCAGGGTGCGCTCCGCCAGGATCCGCCGCGCATCCGCGAGGTCCGGCACCGCGACGTCGGGGTAGATCCGCTCGGCCAGGTCCCACCGGGTCTCGCGGCCCTCCCGCCCGGCGGAGGCGACCTCGCCGCGCTCGACCATCAGGTCCAGCAGCCGGCGCAGGTTGCGGTTGTTGTTCCATCCCGAGGAGCGCCACGGCACCTCGCAGGTGTCGGGCAGCGCGCTGGTCGGCAGCGGCCCGTCCGCGCGCAGCGCCGCGAGCACGTCGCGACGGCAGCTGTCGTTCGCTTCGACCCATGCGGCCCGGGCGAGCTCCCAGTCCTTCAGCTCACCG
The DNA here is from genome assembly GCA_049593675.1 of Nocardioides sp. Classification (GTDB taxonomy): domain Bacteria; phylum Actinomycetota; class Actinomycetes; order Propionibacteriales; family Nocardioidaceae; genus Nocardioides. The sequence goes on along the minus strand of JBAWHI010000469.1, from coordinate 2,422 downwards.
GTCCCCGGCCAGACCGCCATCTCGGCGCGGAACAGCGCCAGGTCCTCGATCGGACGGACGAAGCCTCGGTGCTCGATCAGTCGCTGCTCGTCCAGAGCGTCGCGCAGGTGGCCCGGGTCGTACGCCGCTCCGAGCCTGGACCACAGCACGAGGTCGGCACTCGGGGCGACCGCGTTGGTCGGCTCCGCCTGCAGTGCGCCCAGGTGGCGGACGACGGTGAACAGGTCGGCGGGACGCCTCGCATCCAGGAGCTGTGCCCGCACCGCGATCCGCCGGGCCTCCTGACGGCTCAGCTCGTGCATCCGTCGAGGGTAGGTCGCTACACCGCGATGTGCGGGACCTCTCCCTCGATCTTGCGGCGGGGGCCGAGCTCGACCAGCAGCATCGCGGAGAGCACCAGCATCCCGCCCGTGACCATCCGCAGGGTCATCACCTCACCTCCGAGCAACACCGCGAAGAACGCCGCGAACACCGGCTCCATGCTCATCACGATCGCGGTCCGGGTGGCGGTGAGGTGGGCCTGGGCCCAGGTCTGGCCGAGGAGGGCCAAGGCCGCGGGGAAGACCGCCATGTAGACGACCGAGACCCAGTCCTGGGTGTTGTCGGGCAGCACGATCCCACCGGGCGCGCTCGCCACCAGGCAGATCACCGCGACCATCACCACCTGGAGGATGGACATGCCGAGGGCCTCGCCTGCGTTCGACCAGGCGCTGAGCCCGACGATGTGCAGGGCGTAGAGCATGGCGGCGACGAAGGTGAGCGCCTCGCCGTACCCGATCGAGAAGCCGTCGAGCGTCAGGACGGCCAGGCCGGCGAAGGCCAGCACCACGGCCACCCACGTCATCCGGGTGATCCGGTTGCGGAGCAGGACGGCAGCGAACAGCGGGGTCGCCACGACGTACATGCCGGTGATGAAGCCGGAGACGCTGGCCGGGGTGTGCGCGAGCCCAGCGGTCTGCAGGATCTGCGCGACGCCGTACAGGACACCGAGCACGGCGGCCTGTCGGCGGACGGTGGGCGAGAGCCGCAGCACCGCCCGTGGCGCGACGACCAGCAGCAGCACTCCCGCGATGGAGAACCGCACCGCCAGGAAGTCGAGCGTCGGGATCCGGTCCAGCAGGTCGTGGATCAGGAAGAACGTCGAGCCCCAGCAGGCGGTGATGCCGAGCAGGACCAGGGTGGCGAGCCGGGCCTGCGTCGAGCTCTTCACGGCGTCGCTTCCTCGCGGAGCCGCTTCAGCAGCGGGATGTCGCGGGTGTCGGCGCTGCGCGAGTCCGGCGTCTCGAGGATGAAGGGCACGCCGTCGGTGGCCGGGTGCGCGAACAGCTCGGCGAACGCAGCCTCGCCGATGTGTCCCTCGCCGATGCGCTGGTGCCGGTCCTTGAACGCACCGCGCACGTCCATCGAGTCGTTCGCGTGCACCAGTCGCAGCCGGCCCGGTCCGCCGATCTCCACGATCCGGTCCACCGTGGCCGTGGCGCCCCCCGGCTCGTCGAGCGGTGCGCCGGCGGCGAAGACGTGGCAGGTGTCGAGGCAGATGCCGGCACGCGGGTGGTGGTCGAGCGCGGTCAGGTACGGCGCGAGGTCCTCGACACCGGCACAGAGCGAGCGCCCTTGTCCCGCGGTCGGCTCGAGCAGCAGCCACGGGGCCGCCTCGTCGCCGAGGGCCTCGAGGAGGGGGAGCAGGCCGGCGCGGACCTGGCGCATCGCGGCGGCGTACCGCTGCTCGCTCTCGGCGGGCGAGCCGGACGGGTCGACGAAGGAGCCGGTGTGGACGACGACACCCTCAGCGCCGATCTCGACCGCGCGGCGCAGGTTGTGCGCCACCAGCGCGACGGACCTCTCGTACGTCACCGGGGTGGGGGAGCCGAGATTGACGAGGTAGGGCGAGTGGATGAAGACCCGCAGGCCGCGCTCCGCCGTGGCTGTCCGGAAGGCGGCGTCGTCCGCGGGACGGCCCGGGCTGTGTGCCCAGCCGCGGGGGTTGCCGACGAAGACCTGGAGCGCCTCGCAGCCGAGCTGCTCGGCCTGCGCCAGGGCGCCCGCGACCAGGCCCTTGCCGACCTGGACGTGGGTGCCGACGGGGTTGCGCATGGCGGCACGTTAGCCGCGGGTCCGGGGTCCGACGGCATCGGCCGGACCCCCTATCAGGGGGGCTCGAGAGCAGGTGGAGCGTGCGAGTCGTACTGGTGGCCCCCGTGCGAGCGCCCTGCGATGCCGCCACCCCCCGTGCGAGCGCGACCTGGTCGCCGATGCCGCGGTCGCGCTGGTGGGACCGGACCCCGGCAGCGTCCTGCTGCGCCAGCTGGGACGCTTCGAACGAGCAGGTGATCCTGGCCTGGGCGGCCGCACAGGCGGCCTTGATCTCCTCGAGCGTGCGGACCTGATCGACGCGGTGAGCGTCGGCCCGGACACCGACACG
>JBAWHI010000468.1:0-5344 GCA_049593675.1 Nocardioides sp. | reverse complement strand
CTGCGCCGCATCGAGGGGCAGGCCCGCGGCCTGCAGCGGATGGTGGAGGAGGAGCAGTACTGCATCGACATCCTCACCCAGGTCTCGGCGATGACGAAGGCGCTGCAGTCGGTGGCGCTGGGCCTGCTCGACGAGCACCTCGGCCACTGCGTGGTCGACGCCGTCCGGGAGGGCGGCCCCGAGGCCGAGATCAAGCTCAAGGAAGCCTCCGACGCGATCGCGCGTCTCGTTCGGTCCTGAACAGAGAGTCACGACGACAGGAGATCGACATGACCCAGACCAGCAGCTACACCGTCTCCGGGATGACCTGCGGCCACTGCGTGGCCTCGGTGACCGAGGAGATCCAGGAGATCCCCGGCGTCACCGACGTGGAGGTGGTCCTCGAGACCGGCGCCGTGACGATCACCAGCGCCGAGCCGGTCGACGAGGCGGCCGTCCGGGCCGCCGTCGACGAGGCCGGCTACCAGCTGGCATGAGCACCCTCGCCAAGATCGCCGGCTTCGGCGTCGCGCTCGTCGCCGTGTTCGCGGTGGCGCTCGGGATCGGCGCGGCGCTCGGACCCGACGAGTCTCCGGCAGCGCTCGCCCACGACTCCGCCCACGACTCCGGGCACGACACCGGCCACGACTCCGGCCACGGCTCGGACGACCCCGCCGCCGACGGTGCCGACGAGCTGCCCGGAGGGCTGATGGTCTCCCAGGACGGCTACACCCTCGCGCTGCGCGAGCCGTCGGCCCCGGCCGGCGCCGACGTCCCCGTGTCATTCACGATCACGGGCCCCGACGCAGCGGCCGTGACGGCGTACGACGTCCAGCACGACAAGCGCCTGCACCTGATCGCCGTGCGCCGCGACCTCACCGGCTTCCAGCACGTCCACCCCGAGCTCGCGCAGGACGGCACCTGGTCCACCGACCTGGACCTGACGCCGGGGGAGTGGCGGCTCTTCGCCGACTTCCAGGCGACGGGCGCCGACCCGCTGACGCTCGGGACCGACCTGGCGGTGGCGGGCGACTACGAGCCGGCCGCACCGGGCAGGGAGAAGCGCACCGACCGGGTCGACGACTACACCGTCACCCTCGACGGCGAGCTGTCCGCGGGCGAGGACGCCCGGCTGACGCTCACGGTCGAGCAGGACGGGGAGCCGGTCACCGACCTCCAGCCCTACCTCGGCGCGTACGGGCACCTGGTGGCCCTGCGCGACGGCGACCTCGCCTACCTCCACGTCCACCCGGACGGGGCGCCCGGCGACGACTCGACGGCCTCCGGGCCGGAGGTCGTCTTCCACACCACGGTCCCCAGCGCGGGGAACTACCGCCTCTACCTGGACTTCAAGAGCGAGGGCGTGGTCCGCACCGCGGAGTTCACCGTGCCCACATCCGACGAGTCCAGCACCCACAGCCACTCGCACGACGACTGACGCAACCGAACGCGCCAGGACAGGAGGAGCAGATGAGCACACCGTCGACCGACGCCGTCGAGCTGAAGATCAGCGGGATGACCTGCGCCTCCTGCGCCAACCGCATCGAGCGCAAGCTCAACAAGCTCGAGGGGGTGGTGGCGACCGTCAACTACGCGACCGAGAAGGCCAAGGTCACCTATCCGGCGGGGCTGCCGCCGGAGGACCTGCTGGCGACGGTGGAGCAGGCGGGGTACGCCGCCGAGCTGCCTCGACCCCAGCGCGCCGACCCGCAGGCCGACGAGGCCGTCCCCGACGACCCGACCCGCTCGCTGCGCCAACGGCTGGTGATCTCGGCCGTGCTCACCGTGCCGGTGATCGCGATGGCGATGGTTCCCGCCCTGCAGTTCGAGTACTGGCAGTGGCTCTCGCTCACGCTCGCGGCTCCCGTCGTGGTGTGGGGCGCCTGGCCGTTCCACCGCGCCGCCTGGGTGAACCTGCGCCACGGCACCTCGACCATGGACACGCTCGTCTCGCTCGGCACCCTCGCCGCGTTCGGCTGGTCGATCTACGCCCTCTTCTGGGGCACCGCGGGGATCCCGGGGATGACCCACCCCTTCGAGCTGACCGTGGAGCGCACCGACGGCGCCGGGAACATCTATCTCGAGGCCGCGGCCGGCGTGACGACGTTCATCCTCGCCGGCCGCTATTTCGAGGCCCGGTCGAAGAGGCGGGCCGGCGCCGCCCTGCGAGCGCTGCTCGAGCTGGGCGCGAAGGAGGTGGCCGTCCTCCGGGACGGGCCTGACGGCCCGGTCGAGGAGCTCGTCGCGACCGACCAGCTCGCCGTGGGGATGCGGTTCGTGGTCCGGCCCGGCGAGAAGATCGCGACCGACGGCGTCGTCGAGGAGGGCTCGTCGGCGGTGGATGCGTCGATGCTGACCGGCGAGTCCGTGCCGGTCGAGGTGGGCCCGGGAGACGCCGTGGTCGGCGCGACCGTCAACGCCGGCGGTCGGCTGGTCGTCACCGCCAGCCGGGTCGGCGGCGACACCCAGCTCGCCCAGATGGCGCGCCTGGTCGAGGACGCCCAGAACGGCAAGGCACAGGTGCAGCGGCTGGCCGATCGGATCTCCGGCATCTTCGTCCCCATCGTGATCGCGCTCGCGGTCGGCACGCTGGGCTTCTGGATCGGTGCCGGGTGGGGTGTCTCGAGCGCGGTCACCGCGGCCGTCGCGGTGCTGATCATCGCCTGCCCGTGCGCGCTCGGGCTGGCGACGCCGACCGCACTGATGGTCGGCACCGGCCGGGGCGCGCAGCTCGGCATCCTGATCAAGGGGCCGGAGGTGCTCGAGTCGACCCGAGCGGTGGACACGATCGTGCTCGACAAGACCGGGACCGTGACCACCGGCCAGATGACCCTGGTCGGCGTCCACGCCGCGCCCGGCGAGGACCCGGACGAGGTCCTCCGGCTCGCCGGCGCCCTCGAGGACGCCTCCGAGCACCCGATCGCTCGGGCGGTCGCGACCGGAGCCCGGGACCGGGTCGGATCCCTGCCCGACGTGGCCGACTTCGCCAACGTCGAGGGTCTCGGGGTCCAGGGCGTCGTGTCCGATGCCGACGGCAGCCACGCCGTCCTCGTGGGGCGGCCCCAGCTGCTCGCGCAGTGGTCCCAGCACCTGCCCGCCGAGCTGGAGTCGGCCCTGGCGCAGGCCCGGGCAGGCGGCGGCACCGCGGTCGCGGTGGGCTGGGACGGCGCCGCCCGCGGAGTCGTGGTGGTCGCGGACGCGGTCAAGCCGACGTCCGCAGAGGCGATCGTCCGGTTCCGTGAGCTCGGGCTGCGCCCGATCCTGCTCACCGGGGACAACGACGTCGTGGCCCGCGCGGTGGCTGCCCAGGTGGGCATCGACCCCGACGACGTGATCGCCGACGTGCTCCCCGCCGACAAGGTCGACACCGTCAAGCGGCTGCAGGCCGAGGGACGGTCGGTGGCCATGGTGGGCGACGGCGTGAACGACGCGGCGGCGCTCGCCCAGGCCGACCTCGGGCTCGCGATGGGCACCGGCACCGACGTGGCCATCGAGGCCAGCGACCTGACCCTGGTCCGGGGCGACCTCCGCGTCGCGGCGGACGCGATCCGGCTCGCGCGCCGTACCCTCACCACGATCAAGGGCAACCTGTTCTGGGCGTTCGCCTACAACGTCGCCGCGCTGCCGCTGGCGGCCGCCGGGCTGCTCAACCCGATGCTGGCCGGTGCTGCGATGGCGTTCTCGTCGGTCTTCGTCGTCAGCAACAGCCTGCGGCTGCGCGGCTTCAAGCCACTGACCGACGGCGGGTAGCGACCGATCCTCCTGGCCCGGGGGGTGGCTCAGCTGCCGCCGGCCGGCAGCTCCTCCAGGAGGAGCTCGGGGTTGTCGCGAGCGGTCACGTTGGCTCGCCACTTATCGACGAACAGCGCCAGGTGGGTGCCGTCGGAGCGCTGCAGGACCTCCATCCCGCGCTTCCCGGCCAGGGCCGCCGCCCCGTCGGCGTCGGTGCGCCGGGCGACGGTGTAGTCGACGCGCGAGAGTCGGATCGGGGAGTTGAACTCGTTGGCCATCCGCTCCTGGACGACCTCGAACTGCATCGGGCCGACGGCAGCGAGCACCGGGCTCTGGTCGCCGCGCAGGTCGGAGCGCAGCACCTGGACGACGCCCTCCTGGTCCAGCTGCTCGATCCCGCGCCGGAACTGCTTGTAGCGCCCGATGTCGGCGGCCGTGGCGGCCATGAAGTGCTCGGGTGCGAAGGAGGGGACCGGAGGGAACTCGATCGGGTCACCGACGTACACGGTGTCGCCGACCCGGAGCGCCTGGGCGTTGACGAGGCCGATGATGTCTCCCGGCGAGGCCTGCTCGATCGACGACAGCTCACGGCCGAAGACGGCCTGGGCGTACTTCGTGGCGAACGGCCGGCCGGTCGCGGCATGGGTGACCACCATGCCGCGCTCGAAGGCCCCGGAGACGACCCGGGCGTAGGCGAGCCGGTCGCGGTGCGCGGCGTTCATGCCCGACTGCACCTTGAACACGAACGCGCTGAACTCGTCGTCGACCTCCCGCACGGACCCGTCCACGCCGGCGGTGGGTCCCGGTGGCGGCGCCAGGTCGAGGAGAAGGTCGAGCAGCTGCGCGACGCCGAAGTTCTGCAGCGCCGAGGCGAACAGCACCGGCGTCGTCGCCCCCGCGAGGAAGCGCTCCTGGTCGTGGTCGGCACCGTCGGCGGCGAGCAGCTCGTGCTCCTCCACCGCATCGGCCCAGACGGCCGCATCGTCCTCGCCCACCTCGGCGGCCGGCATCCGCTTCTCCGGTGCGCGGGTGGCGCCGCCCGCGGTCCGGGTGTACTTCACGAACTCGGTCGTACGCCGGTCCAGGACCCCGCGGAAGTCGCCCGCCTCGCCCACGGGCCAGGTCAGCGGCGTGGGACGCAGCTTGATCTGCTGCTCGATCAGGTCCATCAGCTCCAGTGCCGACAGGCCGGGCCGGTCCCACTTGTTGATGACCGTGACGACCGGGATGCCGCGCAGCGCGCAGACCTTGAAGAGCTTGAGCGTCTGCGGCTCGAGCCCCTTGCCGGCGTCGACCAGCATCACCGCGGAGTCGACGGCCGAGAGCACCCGGTAGGTGTCCTCGGAGAAGTCGCTGTGGCCCGGGGTGTCGACCAGGTTCACCACATGGTCGCGGTAGACGAACTGCAGCGCGGCGGAGGTGATCGAGATGCCGCGGGCCTGCTCCATCGCCATCCAGTCGGACACGGTGCCGCGGCGTCCGCCCTTGCCGTGCACGGCACCGGCCTCGTTGATCACCCGCGCGTGCAGGGCGAGCGCCTCGGTGAGGGTGGACTTGCCGGCGTCAGGGTGGCTGATGACAGCGAAGGTACGGCGGGGGCGGCTGTCGGACACCTGGCGAACCTACCCTCGAC
>JBAWHI010000467.1:0-2349 GCA_049593675.1 Nocardioides sp. | reverse complement strand
GCCCACGCGGAGCCGGATCCCAACCGGGCCTCGGGAGGCCACGACGACGGGTGCCTCTCCGGGGCAGGCCGCGACAGTCGATCCTACGGCGGGGTCCCGCCGAGGTCAAAACGGCCGGACCACCGGTGCCGACCCCGTGTCGAGTGCGTCTCGCACCTCAACCACCTGGTTGGCGCCATCGCGCAGGCGCGGACTAGGTTGAGGCACGTGACTGACTCTCTCACCGTACGCGACAACCGCACCGGGCAGGAGTACGACGTCCCGATCGCCGACGGCGCCATCAAGGCCGCCGAGCTGGGTCAGATCAAGATCAGCGAGGACAGCCCCGGGCTCTCGACGTACGACCCCGGGTTCACCAACACCGCCTCGTGCCGCTCCGCGGTCACCTACATCGACGGCGACCAGGGGGTGCTCGAGTACCGGGGGTACCCGATCGAGCAGCTCGCCGAGGGCTCCAGCTTCCTCGAGGTGGCCTACCTGCTCAACCATGGCGAGCTGCCCTCCAAGGCGGAGTTCGAGGCCTGGGAGCACGAGATCACCTACCACACGTTCGTCCACGAGAACATCCGCACGTTCATGGAGGGCTTCCGCTACGACGCCCACCCGATGGGCATGCTGATGGCCTCGGTGGGGGCGCTGTCGACCTTCTACCCCGACGCGCGCGACATCGGCGACGCCGATAACCGCCACATCCAGATCGTGCGCATGATCGCGAAGATGCCGACGCTGGGCGCCTGGTCGTTCCGTCATGCGCAGGGCAAGCCGTTCGTCTACCCCGACAACGACCTCTCCTACACCGCGAACTTCCTCTCGATGCTGTTCAAGATGAGCGAGAAGACCTTCGAGCCCGACGAGCGGCTCGTGAAGGCGCTCGACATCCTGTTCATCCTGCACGCCGACCACGAGCAGAACTGCTCCACCAACGCGGTGCGTTCGGTGGGCTCCTCGCAGGTCGACCCCTACTCCGCGGTCGCCGCCGGTGTCGCCGCGCTGTACGGCCCCCTGCACGGCGGGGCCAACGAGGCCGTGCTGCGGATGCTGCGCAGGATCGGCACCAAGGACAACATCCCCTCGTTCATCGAGGGGGTGAAGAACGGCAACGAGAAGCTGATGGGCTTCGGCCACCGCGTCTACAAGAACTACGACCCGCGCGCCAAGATCATCAAGAAGTCCGCCGAGGACGTCTTCGAGGTGACCGGGACCAACCCGCTGCTCCAGATCGCCCTGGAGTTGGAGAAGATCGCGCTGGAGGACGAGTACTTCGTCAAGCGCCGGCTCTACCCCAACGTGGACTTCTACTCCGGGCTGATCTACGAGGCCTTCCAGTTCCCGCCGGAGATGTTCACCGTGCTGTTCGCGATCGGTCGCACCCCGGGCTGGCTGGCCCAGTGGTCCGAGCTGGTCCAGGACAAGGAGCAGAAGATCGCTCGTCCGAAGCAGATCTACACCGGCGACCGCACCCTGGACTTCGTGCCGGCCTCCGAGCGCTGGGCGTGAGCGAAGCTCCCACCGAGCATGCGACGACGACCCCGGACGGTTCTCCGTCCGGGGTCGTCTTCGATCTCGGCAACGTCCTGATCGACTGGGACCCCGCGGCCGCGATCGCCGCCGGGGTCGGCCCGGCCGAGGCCCGCCGGTTCCTGTCCGCCGACGACTTCGACTTCATGGCGTGGAACCACGGCCCGGACTCCGGGCGGTCGTGGGCCGATGCCGAGGCCGAGGTGTGCCGCACCCATCCGCACTGGGCCCAGCACGCACTGGCCTACCGGGCGAACTTCGCGGCCTCACTGATCGGTGAGGTCCCCGGCTCCGTCGACCTGGCACGCGAGCTGCACGCCGGCGGCATCCCGCTCTTCGGGCTGACCAACTGGTCCGAGGAGCTCTACCCGCACGCGCCGCGGATGTTCGACGTCCTGGAGCTCTTCGACGACGTCGTCGTCTCCGGCGAGGTCAAGGTCGCGAAGCCCGATCCGCGGGCCTACGAGCTCGTCGCCGAGCGCGCCGGCCTGCCGCTGGACCGACTGGTCTTCATCGACGACAGGCAGGCCAACGTCGAGGCGGCAGCCGCCCTGGGAATGGACGCGATCGTGTTCACCGACGCGGCCGGGCTGCGCTCCGAGCTGCGCAGCCGAGGCCTGCCGGTCTGATCGCTCCCGTCAGCGGGAGATCGTGACCGTCCGCTTGACGGTCCTGCCTCGGCTCGGGTCGACGACGATCCGCGCCGACGTGACGCCGCGGATCTTGGACCGGCCGACCTTGGTCAGCTTGACCGACACCCTGCGGCTGTCGCCCGCCTTCAGCCGCACGGTGCCCTTGGCCAGCACCCGGCCGTCCGATCGGACCTTCACC
>JBAWHI010000466.1:0-3654 GCA_049593675.1 Nocardioides sp. | reverse complement strand
GCTCTCCCCGACGGCACCGTGGTCGGCTTCGAGCCGCTGGTCGACGACCCGACCCGCTGGCCGTCCTTCCTCCCCGTGCCGGAGGAGGGTGGCGCCCACGTCGTGGTCCTCGACGACTCCACCGTGCTGATGGCGACCAGCGCCCCGGCCACGCGCGCCGTCTACGAGCGACGCGGCCTGCGCGTGGTCGCCGTCGACATCTCGGAGTACGAGAAGCTCGAGGGCTGCGTGACCTGCCTGTCCGTGCGGCTGCGCGGCTGAGGGCGGGCCGTCAGCCGAGGCCGTTGACGGCCGTGTCGGCCGGCTTCTCCGCCGTGTGCAGCCAGGACTCGAAGAAGGGTGCGAGGTCCTCGCCGCCGACCTCCTCCGCCAGCGCCTCGAACTGGGCCGTGGTGCCGGTGGTGCCACCTCGCTCGGTCACCCAGCGGCGCAGCACCTCGAAGAGGTCGTCGTCACCGAGCCGGTTGCGCAGCGCCTGCACGGTCATCGCTCCGCGCAGGTAGACGTGGGTGGCGAAGATGTCGTTGACGCTCGAGCAGCCGCTCGGATCCGGGCACGGGTCGGCGACCTCGTGGCCCCAGAGGCTGTGGCCGGCGCCGAGGTCGTCGTAGACGCGGCGCAGCCACTGCTCCCCGGTCGGGCCGCCGTGCTCCTCGTCATAGAGGACCTCGAAGAAGGTGGCCGCCCCCTCGTTGAGCCAGATGTCGGCCCACCCGTGCACCGTGACCGAGTCGCCGAACCACTGGTGGGCGAGCTCGTGCACCACGGTGAGCGTGTCCAGGCTGCGGGGTGAGTAGGTCGGGCGGGTCTGGTTCTCCAGCGCGAACCCGGAGTCCAGGCTGGTGGCGACCCCGCCGGTCGTCGAGAACGGGTAGTCCGCGCCGAGTGCGTCCTCGATCCACGACTGCAGCGCCGCGGAACGCCGCAGGAGCTGCATCGCGTGCGCCTGCGTGCTCGGCGCCAGCCGCTCCGAGACCGCGACCAGCCACGGCGATCCGTGGTCTCGGCCGCGGTCGATGTCGAAGTCACCGGCGGCGAAGAACGCGAGGTAGGGCACCATCGGCTCGTCCGGCTTCCAGGTCGTCGTCGCGCGCTTGCCGTGGACCACGCGACCGACGCGCTTGCCGTTGGCGATCACCTGCTTGCCCTTCGGCACGGTGATGCTGATCCGGATCGCGGCCCGGTCCCGCGGGTGGTCGTTGGCCGGGAACCACCACGGAGCCATGTGCGGCTGGTTCATCGCGACCACCTCGTGCCGGCTGGCGAGCCAGTTGCGCTCCCCCGCATAGCCGACCTTCCCGGGCCGGCCGGTGTAGCGAACCACGAACGTCGCTCGGTCGCCCTCGTCCATGGCCCGGTGGATCGCCAGCTCGTGGCGTCGATCCTGGTCGAAGCGCACGTCGCGACCACCGACCTTGACCGAGCGCACCCGGAGCAGGAAGTCGAGGTTGAAGCCGGCCAGGTCCTCGGTCGCCACGAGCGTGACCCTGGTCCTGCCGGAGAGCCGCCGTTCGACGAACCGGTAGCGGTCGTGCACGTCGTAGCGGAGCACGTCGATGCCGCCGTTGCCGTCGAGAGGGAAGTAGGGGTCGCCGATGCCGGGGGCGCCGTGCCCGGGAGGAGGAGCTGCGGTGGCCGGCTGCACCGCAGCCAGGGAGGTCGCCGCCACACCGGCGGCCACGGCCAGGGCGAGCAGTCTGCAACGGATCACCCGCGAAGTATGGCCCCGAAATTCAGTTGCGGCACCACCCGGAGCGCACCACACTCACCCCGTGCGTCCGGACCGCCCGGGTGACCAGCGAGAGGAGTGTGACATGTCGACGACCGTCCGTGGCCTGTCCGCAGAGTCCACCCCACCTCTCACCGCACTGGAGCATCCACCGTGTCCCACGACACCCCGCCCCTGCCGGGGCACCCGCTGCCCGCTGATGTAGATCCCACGTTCGTCTTCGACTACCAGACCTACGACGAGGTCGAGGACGGCCAACGCTGGTCCACCTGGCTCAGCGTCGAGCCGCTCTGTCGCGGCCCGGAGCCCCGCCCCGACTGGGTGGTGACCTCCCAGGCAGCGGTCGACACCGAGCTCGGCATCCTCAAGACCGGCAAGGAGGCCGACGCGTTCCTGCTGGAGCGCGCCGTCCCCGGCAGTCCGCCGCCCGGCCGGGGCGCTGTCGGTGCGTCCGTCGTCATGGTGGCCAAGCGCTACCGCGGCGATGACCACCGCAGCTTCCACCGCTCGTCGGCCTACACAGAGGGCCGCAAGGTCCGCAACACCCGCGACGCCCGCGCGATGGCGAAGAAGTCCGCCTACGGGCGCGCCGTCGCCGCCGGCCAGTGGGCCGGGGCCGAGTGGGGTGCGCTGGTGCGCTGCCACCAGCTCGGCCTTCCGGTCCCCTACCCCGTCCAGGTCGACGGCACCGAGCTCCTGATGGAGTGGATCACCGTCGACGGACCGGACGGACCGGAGACGGCCCCCCGGCTCGCGCAGGCCCGCCCGGGCCGGGCCCTGCTCGCGTCGTACTTCGACCAGCTCCGCGACGCGATGGCCGTGCTCACCCGGCACGGCCTGGTGCACGGCGACCTCTCGGCCTACAACATCCTCGCCGCGGGCGACCGGCTGGTGATCATCGACCTGCCCCAGGTCGTCGACCTGGTCGGCAACCCAGCCGGTCCGGACTTCCTGCTGCGCGACTGCACCAACGTCGCCAGCTGGTTCCGCTCCCGCGGCCTGGACGTCGACGAGCACGCGCTGTTCGGCGAGCTGATGGCGCAGGCGTTCTAGAGTTCGGCAGGTGAAGCGCTCCCGCGGCCGTGTCCTCCACGTCGAGTCCCTCGTCGAGTTCGACGCCCGGCTGGCCGCCGGAGCGACGTCGATGCGCGGCTGGCGGGTTCGCGGCGTCGATCTCTCCGAGCGGCACCGGGCGCTCGCAGCGACCCGGGTCGACGGCGCCACCTTCCTCGGCTGCCGGTTCGCTCCGGGTGACGAGACCCGGGCGGCCGCGGCCGGGGCGCTCGTGCTCGAGGTCCCTCCCGACCTGCCGGTCGAGCCGCGAACCGGGCTCTACTCCGCCGCCGAGCTCTACGACGCGCCGCGGTACGCCGACTCGCTGGATGCCGCCGCCTACGCCTGGTCCCAGCGACCCGACGACCAGGGCGCCGCGCTGGCCCGGGCGCTCCACGACCACACCATCGATCTCGCGCTCGATGCGTGGATCGCTGACCGGAGCCTGGTCGGGGTGATGGGGGGCCACCGCCTGGAGCGCGGCCACCCGGGCTACGTCGAGGCGGCCAGGCTCGGCGCGGGCCTCGGCGCGCACCACGTCGTCGCCACCGGCGGCGGTCCCGGAGCGATGGAGGCCGCCAACCTGGGCGCCCGGCTGGCCGGCCGGCCCGACGACCTCGACCGCGCCCTGGTGATGCTGGCGGACGTGCCGTCGTACCGGCCCTCGATCGACGCCTGGGCACACCGGGCCTTCGAGGTGCTTGCCCGCCATCCTGCGGGGACCGACACCCTCGGGGTCCCCACCTGGCACTACGGGCACGAGCCGCCGAACCCGTTCGCGACCGCGATCGCGAAGTACTTCCGCAACTCGACGCGCGAGGCGATCCTGCTCGAGGCCTGCGACGCCGGGATCGTCTTCCTGCCCGGCCGAG
>JBAWHI010000465.1:0-1840 GCA_049593675.1 Nocardioides sp. | reverse complement strand
GCCCGACCGAGGTCGCAGCGGCGAGGTGGGGGATCGCCAGCACGGCCAGGCACCCCACGCGCACGAGCGTGGCGCCCGGCCCGCCGGCCAGCATCAGGCCGGCGATCAGCAGCCCGACGAGCGCCGCCAGGACGGTGGCCGGTACGGCGATGAGCAGCGTCTCGCGGACACCGACCAGCAGGTCGGGGCCGACCGAGCGCCACCCCTCGAGGCTGAGTCGCGGCTCGCCGTACAACGGCATCAGTCCGAGCGAGGTGGCCACCACGGCGAGCATGCCGCCGCCCGCCACCAGGGTGATGCTCACCATCCCCGGCGCCGCTGCCGTGAGGCTCGGACGGCGGGCGGTCACCGACTCAGCACCTCGCTGCGCCACCCCTCGTCGAGCGGGTTCACCCAGGTCGAGGAGAGCTCGGGCTGGGCATTGCGGGAGAGCTCGTCGTAGGGCGGCACGACGGGCGACTCCGGCAGCTCCTCGAAGCGTCGGGCGTCCTCCGGCTCCAGGAGGTCGACGTCGAGGACGGTGAACTGCCCCCAGGTGCCGGGGTCGGCCTTCGCCGCCTGCTGCTCGGGCGAGAGGGCCAGGTCGGCGACCACCATGGCGCCGGCCCGGTCCGGGGAGGAGGCCGGGATGGCCAGGAAGCTGGCGTTGCCGACGGTGCCGTCCTCCAGGCTCAGGACCCGGGTCGTGTCGGGGAAGCTGCCGTCGGCGACGAGCTCGGTCAGCGTGGCCGGGCCGTAGGTCATCGTGAAGTCGACCTGGCCGTCGGCGAAGAGCCGGTCGAGCGCGACGCTGTCGCGGGGGTAGGTGCGCCCCTCGCGCCACAGCGACGGCGCGATGCTGCGGAGCCGGTCCCAGAGCTCGGGGGTCAGGTCGTCGTAGGCGGCCGCGTCGTACGTCGCGGGCACCTCCTCCGAGCCGTCGGAGACCGAGTAGAGGGCCTGCCGCACGAAGACCGAGCCCGTGAAGTCCGGGGGAGCGGGATAGGTGAACCGACCGGGGTTCGCCTCCGCCCAGTCGAGGAGGCCCGCCAGGGTGTCGGGCGGGTCCGCGACCCGGGCCTCGTCGTAGACGAAGGCGAACTGGGCCTTGTGCCACGGCGCCTCGCACCCGTCGACGGCGACGCCGAAGTCCTCGGTGACCAGGGCGTCGTCCTCGGCGACGTAGGCCATGTGGGGGAGGTCGTCGGACCATCCGCACCACCACGCCCCGGCCTCGCGCCCGGTGGCGAAGTTGTCGCCGTTGACCCAGACCAGGTCGACCGACCCGTCGTCGGCCCCGGCCGCGCGCTCGGCGAGCACGCGTCGCAGGGCGTCCTTGGTGTCGGCCACGGGGACCCGCCGCAGGGTGACACCCAGGTCGGCCGCGGCCGGCGCGAGCACGTCGTCCACGTAGGCGTTGCCCCGGTCGTCCCCGCCGTACATCCACAGATCGACGCTCTGGCCGTCGGCCTCTGCGAGGATCTCGTCCCAGGGCCGGTCCGGGCTCGTGCTCGGGCCCTCGGGGGCCGGCGCCGCACACCCGGTGGCGACCATGAGCGCTCCGATCCCGGCAGCGACGAGAGAGTGGGAGCGGGCGATCATGGCGTGGGGAGCCTCCTCGAAGCGATGTGGCGGGGTCGTGTCCCTCTGCAGCGGGAACACGGCGAGTGTCCCGGAGACTTCCCTGGTGGGAGGTACCCGATGATCGACGCCCGACTCCGCCGGCGCCTCGCCGGCCCGCTCGACGCTGCCGCGGCGCGCCTCGCCCGCGCCTGGATCACGCCGGACCGCCTGACCGGCGCCGGTCTGGTGGTCGGACTCGCGAGCGCGGCGCTCGCCGCGACCGAGCAGTGGTGGTGGG
>JBAWHI010000464.1:0-3684 GCA_049593675.1 Nocardioides sp. | reverse complement strand
CCTGAGACGGCCCTGGTTCGGCACCCGCAAGGGCCTTCTAAGGTGTCTCGACGCGCCCCGCACCGTCGCCCGCTCAGCCACCCGCTCCGTCACCCGCTCGTCGACCAGGCAGCGCACCGCGCTCGGGTCGCTCAGCGGCGCGCGACACCGTCGCGTCGTGCAGCGTCCGCGACGGCTGCCGCGACCGCCGGACCGACGCGCGGGTCGAACGGCGACGGAACGATCATGTCCTCGGCGACCGCGTCTCCGACGAGGTCGGCGATCGCCTCGGCCGCCGCCACCTTCATGCCCTCGGTGATCGCCGTGGCGTGCGCGTCGAACGCACCGCGGAAGATCCCGGGGAACGCGAGCACGTTGTTGATCTGGTTGGGGAAGTCGGAGCGACCGGTGGCCACCACCCGCGCGTGCCGGTGGGCGACATCGGGGTGCACCTCGGGAGTGGGGTTGGCCAGGCCGAACACGATCGACTCCGGCGCCATCGTCGCGACCCACTCCTCCGGGACGGTTCCTCCGGAGACGCCGATGTAGACGTCCGCGCCGTCGAGCACGTCCTGGAGCGTGCCCGAACGGCCGGTCCGGTCGGCGGTCATCTCGGCGAGCGCCCGCTTCACCGGCGTCAGGTCGCCGCGCTCGGAGTTGAGGACGCCCTTGCGGTCGGTGACGGCGAGGTCCTTGATCCCCGCCTCGAGCAGAATCTTCGCGACCGCCACACCCGCCGCGCCGGCGCCCGAGATGACCACTCGGGTCGACTCGGGGTTGCGGCCGGTCAGACGCAGCGCGTTCTTCAGGGCGGCGAGCGCGACGACGGCGGTGCCGTGCTGGTCGTCGTGGAAGACCGGGATGTCGAGGAGAGCCTTGAGCCGGTCCTCGATCTCGAAGCAGCGCGGCGCCGAGATGTCCTCGAGGTTGATCCCGCCGAAGCTCGGCGCGAGCCGCACGACGGTCTCGATGATCTCCTCGACGTCGGTGGTGTTCAGGCAGATGGGGACGGCGTCGACCTCACCGAACTGCTTGAACAGCACGGCCTTGCCCTCCATCACCGGCATCGCGGCCGCGGGGCCGATGTCGCCGAGACCCAGGACGGCGGTGCCGTCGGTCACGACCGCGACCGTGTTCGGCACCCAGGTGTAGTGCTGGGTGAGCGAGGGATCGGCGGCGATCGCCTCGCACACGCGGGCGACACCGGGGGTGTAGGCCAGCGACAGGTCGTCACCGTTGGCGAGCGGAGCGGTCGAGTGGACCGCCATCTTGCCGCCGACGTGCAGGTCGAAGACCGGATCGCCGGCGTGGGGGTGGGGAGCAGACATGAGGGTGGCTTTCCATCGAGAGCAAGGCGGGTTCGAGCAGCGAGTCTTGAGGTTCGGCTCGACGCGCAAGGGGTGGTGCACGGAACCGTCATCCCTCGGGGTTCTCCCGATTTCAGTCTCGCACAGCCTCATACCGGTCGAGGTCGCGGCCAGACCCTCGCCAGGGTGACTGCCATCACGTCCGCCTCGGAGACCGGACCGCGGTGCCGGGAGTCGACCCCCTCGTCCGGGTGGTCGCTCAGCAGCCACCACCCCGGCGCACCGGTCGCGGTCGTACGCCGTCCGACGGCCCGCTTCACGGCGACCGTCCCGTCGGGGAACCGGGCGACCACGATGTCGCCTGCTCGCACCGGCCGGCGATAGGACACCAGGAGCCGGTCACCCTCGGCGAGTGTCGGCTCCATCGATCGGCCGCGCACCAGGGCGAACCCCCACCGGGAGGTGTCTCCAGGGGTGGAACGGGTACCTCGTGCAGGTCGCGACACGCGGAGTAGTGTCGCAGCCGAAGAACGAAGACGAACGACTTGGACAACCGAAGACGAGAGGACCCGCATGTTCGCGCGACTGTTCGCCCCCACCCTCGAGGTTTCCGCCCACTGCGACCTTCCCTGCGGTGTCTATGACCCCGCGCAGGCCCGGATCGAGGCCGAGTCGATCAAGGGCATCATCGCCAAGGTCGCCGACAACGACGACCCGGACTTCCGCACCCGCGCCATCCTCATCAAGGAGCAGCGGTCGGAGCTCGTGAAGCACCACCTGTGGGTGCTGTGGACCGACTACTTCAAGCCCCCGCACTTCGAGAAGTACCCGCAGCTGCACACCCTCGTGAACGAGGCCACCAAGCTGGCCGGCGCCTCGGGCACCAAGGGCGAGCTCGACGCGGCCAAGGCCGACGAGCTGCTCGCGAAGATCGACGAGATCGCGGAGATCTTCTGGGAGACGAAGAAGGCCTGAGCAAAGCGGGGACCCCGCGAGTCGAGAGCGCAGCTGAACGCTGCGACCGTCGCGACCGTGCGCCTGAAGCACGGTCGACGGCTCGGGTGGGCCCCGGGCCTGCGAGGGCTCGCTGCTCCCTAGGCTCGTCGGGCTACCTCGTCACTTTCCGTTAGTGGGGACCTGCCTCCGGGTACGACACCGGCAGGCGGGTCCCCGCTAATGTTCGCCCCGAACTTGTTCGAGGTAGGGACTCGGCTCTCCCCCACTCCCCCAGCAGCCGGAGGACGGCGACATGGACTCGATCGGCCCCACGACCACCGGGCAGTCCGGCGACCGCGCCGATGTCGAGCTGAGGCTCCCCGCCGACAGCGCCTTCGCCTCGGTCCTGCGGACCACCACCGCCGGCCTGGCCGCCCGACTCGACTTCCCGATCGACGACATCGAGGACCTGCGCATCGCGGTCGGCGAGGCGAGCGCGATGGTGCTGCCCGAGGCCGCGGTCGGCTCGGACCTCACCTGCCGGTTCTACCTGACCTCCGGCCAGCTGACCGTGTCGGTGTCGGTCGGCGTCGACGCGGAGGTATCGCCCGACCTGGACAGCTTCGCCTGGCAGGTCCTCACCACCCTGGCGACGCACGCCACGGCCGACAACGCCGAGGGTAGGTTCGCGATCACCCTCAGCATGGAGCCGGGCCACGCCGAGATCAGGAGCTGAGGATGGTCTCGGGCCAGGACGAGCCGATCGTGCGCGGCCGAGCGGGCGTCGAGGTCACCCGCCGGCGCAGCGCTGAGCTCTTCCTCGTCCTGCGCGACGACCACGCCTCGCAGGCCGAGCGGGACGGGTCCCGCGATGCCCTCGTGCACCTGCACCTGCCGCTCGTCGAGCACTGCGCCCGACGCTTCCGCAACCGTGGCGAGCCGCTGGAGGACCTCGTCCAGGTCGGGACGATCGGGCTGATCAAGTCGATCGACCGGTTCGACTCCGATCGTGGGGTGGAGTTCTCCACCTACGCGACCCCGACGATCATCGGTGAGATCAAGCGCTACTTCCGCGACAAGGGCTGGGCGATCCGGGTCCCTCGGCGGCTGCAGGAGCTGCGGATGCAGATCGGCTCGGCGAGCGCCGACCTGACCCAGTCGCTGGGCCGCTCACCCACGCCCCGCGAGCTGGCCGAGGCGATCGGCTGCACGGTCGAGGAGATCGTGGAGGGGATCGAGTCCAGCAACGCCTACTCGACGCTGTCGCTCGACGCCAGCGACGACGGCGACGACGGCGGCGCGGCCAGCATGCTGGACGCGATCGGTGTCGACGATGCCGGCCTCGAGCACGTCGAGATCCGCGAGTCGATCAAGCCGCTGCTGGACCGGCTGGAGCCGCGCGAGAAGAAGATCCTGCTGCTGCGGTTCTTCAAGAACATGACCCAGTCGCAGATCGCCGACG
>JBAWHI010000463.1:0-5680 GCA_049593675.1 Nocardioides sp. | reverse complement strand
TACATCCGCGAGCACATGGGCATCGACGTGGCGCCCGAGCAGATCGTGGACGAGCTCCTCGACGGGGTCGTGCGGCGGGTCGAGGAGTCGGTCCCGTGGCGCCCCGGCGCGGTCGACCTGCTCGAGCGGCTGGTCGCCGCCGACCTCCCGTGCGGCCTGGTGACGATGTCCTACGACCGGTTCGTGGCGCCGATCCTGGCGCAGCTGCCGCCCGAGACGTTCCGCGTCGTGGTGACCGGAGACCGGGTCTCCCAGGGCAAGCCGCACCCGGAGCCCTACCTCACGGCCGCAGCGGCGCTCGGCCTCGCACCCGGCGACTGCCTGGCGATCGAGGACTCCCAGACCGGCGCGAGGTCGGCGGAGGCGGCCGGCTGCCTGGTGCTGGTCGTGGAGAACCACGTCCCCGTGCTGCCGGGGGGGCGTCGGGTCTTCGCCGACACCCTCGAGGGCCTCGACCTCGCCGAGATCTGGGCCGAGCGCGACCGCAGCTGACCGACCTCGAGCGTCAGCCTGCGCGCTCGCCGGCATCGACCGCGTCCACGACTGGGGCGACGACTGCGTCCACGACTGGGTCGACGGCCGGCGCGGTGGACCGCTCGGGGAGCGGCGGCGGGGTGCCGCCGAAGGCCGGGCAGATCGCCTGGTGTGCGCACCAGGCGCAGAGCCGGCTGCGGTTGGGTCGCCAGTCGCCGGCCTCGTCCGCCTCACGGATCGCCCGCCAGATCGCCTCGACCTTGCGCTCGGTGGCGAGCAGGTCACGCTCGTCGGGGACGTAGCGCAGGATCTCGCCGTTGCCGAGATAGACCAGCTGCAGCACGGCGGGGATCACGCCCCGGGTGCGCCAGATGACCAGGGCGTAGAACTTCATCTGGAACAGCGCCTTGGCCTCGAACAGCTCACCCGGGGACCGACCGCTCTTGTAGTCCACCACCCGGATCGCCCCGTCGGGCGCCACGTCGAGGCGATCGACGAAGCCGCGGAGCAGCAGCTTGGAGTCGAGCAGCGTCTCGACGTACAGCTCGCGCTCGGCGGGCTCGAGTCGGCTCGGGTCCTCGAGGGTGAAGTAGCGATCCAGGACCGTGCGGCACGACGAGAGCCAGGCGACGGCGTCCGGACCGTCCCAGCTGTCGAACATCGTCGCGAGCTCGGGCTCCTGCTCCACCAGCGTCTCCCAGGCCGGCAGCAGCATGGCGCCTGCCTCGTCGGGCGTGCGCCGCACGGCGGGCAGGTCGAACAGGTCCTCCAGGACCTTGTGGACGACCGTCCCGCGGACCGCGTCCGGCGAGGGCGGCTCCGGCAGCTTGTCGATCGTGCGGAAGCGGTAGAGCAGCGGGCAGGTCACGAAGTCGCCCGCCCGGCTCGGGGACAGCGCCCCGAGGACCTCGACCCCGTCGACGGCTCGGCCGAGCCGCTCCGCCGGGGACTCCTGCTGCGTGTTCACGCCGGCAACCCTAGGTGAGACCGCCGACGGTCCGGTCGGTCTCGGCGCGCGGGGTCCGATAGCCTCGATGACGTGCCCGACCACCAGCCGAGACCGCGTCCGCCGGGGACCCTGCGGGTCGGCACGATCGCGGGAAGCGACGTCCTGGTGTCGTCATCCTGGTTCGTGGTCGCCGGCCTGATCGCCGTCATCGTGGCCCCGGCCGTCGAGATCGCCCAGCCCGGCCTGGGCCCGTGGCGCTACCTCGCCGGATTCGCCTTCGCCGTGATCCTCTACCTGTCGGTGCTCCTGCACGAGGCGTCGCACGCCTACGTCGCACGCCACTACGGCTTCCCGATCGCCTCGATCACGCTGCACTTCCTCGGAGGCATGACCGCGATCGAGGGGGAGGCGCGCACGCCCAAGCAGGAGTTCCACATCGCGGTCGTCGGACCGCTGACCTCCCTGGCGGTCGGCGGCATCGCCCTCGCGGCCTACCCCTTCACCCCCGACGGCCTGCTCCTGATGGCCGTCGGCGGCCTCGCCGGCGCCAACCTGCTGGTGGGCGTCCTCAACCTGGTGCCCGGCCTGCCGCTGGACGGCGGTCGGGTCCTCAAGGCGCTGGTCTGGCGGATCACCGGCAACGTCCACCGCGGCACGATCGTGGCCGGGTGGGGCGGCCGGGTGGCGGCGGCCGCCGTGCTCTGCTGGCCGGTCGTCACCGGACCGGGGCGCGGTCGCAGCTTCGACATCCTCGACGTCGCTCTCGCGTTCATCATCGCGGTCTTCTTGTGGTCCGGGTCCACCGCGGCGATGGCGTCGGCGCGCCTGCGCAGCAGGCTGCCGCACCTGGTCGCCCGCCAGCTCGCCCGCCGGACGCTCGCCGTCCCCGGCGACCTCCCGCTCGCCGAGGCCGTACGACGCGCGCACGAGTCCGAGGCGGGCAGCATCCTGACCGTGGCCACGTCCGGGGAGCCGGTGGGCATCGTGAGCGAGGCCGCTCTGCAGGCGACCCCCGAGGAGCGGCGTCCGTGGGTGCCGACCGCGTCGGTGGCACGCACCCTCGAGGAGGGGATGCGCCTGCCGGCCGACATCAGCGGCGAGGACCTGGTGATGGCGATCAGCCGCAGCCCCGCGGAGGAGTACCTGCTCGTCGAACCCGACGGCTCGGTGGTGGGCGTCCTGGCGACCGCAGACGTGGATAGAGCATTCCGCGGCTCCGACCACTAGGCTCTCGCGGCGTGCCCGAGCCTGAGAACGAGAGTCCCGACGTCCCCGTCGAAGCGTGGTCCGGCGTGCACCGCGGCCCGTTGCGGGTCGGTGAGTGGATCCGTCTGACCGACAGCAAGGGGCGCCGGCACAACATCTGCCTCGAGGCCGGCAAGACCTTCCACACCAACCGTGGCGGGATGTCCCACGACGACCTGATCGGTCGCGAGGAGGGCTTCACGATCACGTCGTCCTCCGGGGGCGAGTACCTCGTCTTCCGCCCGCTCCTCTCCGAGTTCGTCGTCTCGATGCCTCGCGGCGCGGCGGTGGTCTACCCCAAGGACGCCGCCCAGATCGTGGCCCTCGCCGACATCTTCCCGGGCGCCCACGTCGTGGAGGCCGGCGTCGGCTCCGGCGCGCTGACCTGCTCGCTGCTGCGCGCCGTCGGCCCCTTCGGCCGGGTGACGTCCTACGAGCGCCGCGAGGAGTTCGCCGAGGTCGCGCGCCGCAACGTCACCCAGTTCTTCGCCGGGCCCGAGGGGGAGACGCACCCCGCGTGGCGCCTGGAGCTCGGCGACCTCGCCGAGGAGCTCCCGGCGTCGGGGGAGCGCGCGGACCGGGTCATCCTCGACATGCTCGCGCCCTGGGAGTGCCTGGACGCCACCGCGGACGCACTGCGCCCCGGTGGGATCGTCTGTGCCTACGTCGCCACGACCACCCAGATGTCGCGGTTCGTCGAGACGGTCCGGGTGCACGGCGGGTTCACCGAGCCGCAGGCCTGGGAGTCGATGGTGCGCGACTGGCACGTCGAGGGCCTCGCCGTACGCCCCGACCACAAGATGATCGGCCACACCGCATTCCTCGTGACCGCACGCCGGATGGCCCCGGGACAGCGGCCACCGCTCAAGCGACGTCGCCCGGCCCCGGGCGCCTACGGCTCCGACTACACCGGACCGCGCGCTGCCGGCACGCCGGTCGAGGACGTCGCTGACTGAGCGTCGACCATCGACGGCGCCGATCGATGGCGCCCATCGATGGCGCCGGTCGCGCTCGCACTCAAATCGTGAGCAACACCCCGGGATCTGCCCTTCCCTGAACGGCCCTCGCGGGTAGGGTCGATCGGACAGGAGGTGGTGCCGATGTCGACATCGGATGGCGTCACGGGCGGTCGGAGCTCCCACGAGCTCGAGGACCAGGTCCGGCTCCTGGAGGGCGAGGTGAGCGACCTCCGGCGTCGGCTGGCGGACGGGCCGTCGAGCTCGCGAGGTCTCGAGCTGCGACTCGCGGACGCGCAGCGGAGCCTGGCCGGCCTCACGTCCCAGAACGAGCGGCTCGCCCAGACCCTGCGCGAGGCCCGCGACCAGATCATGAAGCTGAAGGAGGAGGTCGACCGGCTCGCGCAGCCGCCCGCCGGCTTCGGCACCTTCCTCGCCCGCAACGACGACGACTCGATCGACGTCTTCACCGGTGGCCGCAAGCTGCGCGTCAACGTGAGCCCGAGCGTCGACCTCGACAGCCTGCAGCGTGGCCAGGAGGTCATGCTCAACGAGGCCCTCAACGTGGTCGAGGCGCTCGCGTTCGAGCAGGTCGGCGAGGTCGTGATGTTCAAGGAGACGCTCGCCGACGGCGAGCGCGCCCTGGTGATCGCGAACGCCGACGAGGAGCGTGTCGTGCGCATCGCCGAGCCGCTGCGCGCCGAGACGATCCGGGCCGGTGACTCCCTGCTGCTGGACTCGCGCGCGGGCTATGTCTACGAGAAGGTCCCGAAGTCCGAGGTCGAGGAGCTGGTGCTCGAGGAGGTCCCGGACATCGCCTACGAGTCGATCGGCGGGCTCAGCGGCCAGATCGAGGCGATCCGCGACGCGGTCGAGCTGCCCTACCTGCACCCCGAGCTGTTCTTGGAGCACGAGCTCAAGCCACCCAAGGGCGTCCTGCTCTACGGCCCGCCGGGGTGCGGCAAGACGCTGATCGCCAAGGCCGTCGCCAACTCGCTCGCCAAGAAGGTCGCGGCGAGGACCGGCCAGGAGGGGAAGTCCTACTTCCTCAACATCAAGGGCCCCGAGCTGCTCAACAAGTACGTCGGAGAGACCGAGCGCCACATCCGCCTGGTCTTCCAGCGCGCCCGCGAGAAGGCCAGCGGGGGCACGCCCGTCATCGTGTTCTTCGACGAGATGGACTCCCTCTTCCGCACCCGCGGCTCCGGGGTCTCCTCCGACGTGGAGAACACCATCGTGCCCCAGCTGCTCAGCGAGATCGACGGCGTGGAGCTGCTCGAGAACGTGCTGGTGATCGGGGCCTCGAACCGCGAGGACATGATCGACCCGGCCATCCTCCGGCCCGGCCGACTCGACGTGAAGATCAAGATCGAGCGACCCGACGCCGAGTCGGCGCGTGACATCTTCAGCAAGTACCTCACGCCCAGCCTGCCGCTGCACGCCGAGGACCTCGCCGAGTTCGGCAACGACCGGGAGGCCACGGTCGCCGGGATGATCCGGGCGACCGTCGAGCGGATGTACACCGAGACCGAGGAGAACCGCTTCCTCGAGGTCACCTACGCCAACGGCGACAAGGAGATCTTGTACTTCAAGGACTTCAACTCGGGCGCGATGATCCAGAACATCGTCGACCGGGCGAAGAAGATGGCGATCAAGGACTACCTCGACTCCGACTTCAACAAGGCCCAGCGCGGGCTGCGGATCTCGCACCTCCTCCAGGCCTGTGTCGACGAGTTCAAGGAGAACGAGGACCTCCCGAACACCACCAACCCCGACGACTGGGCCCGGATCTCCGGCAAGAAGGGGGAGCGGATCGTGTTCATCCGCACCCTCATCCAGTCCAAGCAGGGCACCGAGCCCGGGCGGCTCATCGACAACGTCCAGTCCACCGGGCAGTACCTGTAGGGGTTACGCAGGCGGGCGGGACCTGGCATGGTCCCTCCCACCCGAGGGAAGGGGATCCCGTGCGGACCGACGACGACCCTGTCCCGCCGCCCGACGAGTCCGTGCCGGTGCTCGGGCCGTGCCCCGTCTGCCTGGAGGAGCACCACCTACG
>JBAWHI010000462.1:0-2909 GCA_049593675.1 Nocardioides sp. | reverse complement strand
TCGTGCTGATGAGCTTCGTGGTGCTGCTGCTGTGGATCCCGCTGCGCGAGATGCCCGGCCTCGGGACCCTCTCCAATGCGCTCGTGGTCGGCCTCGCGGCCGACGCGACCCTGGTGCTGGTCGACCGCCCGGACGCGCTGGTGCTGCGGATCGCCCTGATGCTCGGCGGCGTCGCCCTGTGCGCCCTGGCCACCGCGATGTACATCGGCGCCCAGCTCGGTCGCGGCCCGCGCGACGGCCTGATGACCGGCCTCGCCCGGCGTACCGGCTGGTCGCTGCGACTGGTCCGTACCGGCCTCGAGGTCGCCGTGGTGCTGATCGGCCTGCTGCTCGGGGGCACACTCGGCCTCGGTACGATCCTCTTCGCGCTCGCCATCGGCCCGCTCACCCAGGCCTGGCTTCCCGCGTTGACGGTGCGCCTGCCGCAGTGATTCGTATATGATCTACGCATGGCCTACAGCACCATCACGAACCTCGACACCGCCGCCGCTCAGCAGCACAGCCACGAGCTTCTCGACCGGCTGCTGAGCACCGAGTCGACGACCTACGTCACCGGACCGGTCGGCGCCGGCGCCGGCGAGCGCGTGCTCGTCCTCGGCGGCACCGGCTACATCGGCCGAGCGCTGGTGCCCGAGCTCGCCCGTCGGGGCTACCGCCCCGCGGTGCTCTCGCGCAGTGGCGAGGTCAAGAACGAGGCGGCGTACGCCGACGCCGAGGTGATCGTGGGCGACGCGACCCGCGCCGCCGACGTGGCCGCCGCGGTCGCCGCCGCGCCGACCGCCGTCGTGATCTCGCTGCTGAGCGGCCGCAAGCCCAACGACGCCGAGGACTGCCGCCAGGTCGACCATGAGGCCGTCGTCCACGGCATCAAGGCCGCGGTCGCCAACGACGTGCAGCAGTTCATCCACATCAGCGACTACGGCGTCTACCGCCCCGAGCTGATCCCGCAGGTCTACAAGCTCCAGGTCGAGGGCGAGCTCATCGGCCAGCACCACGGCCACCTCCCGTGGACGATCGTGCGGCCCACGGCGTACTTCCCCTACCTCTCGGTGGCCTTCGGTGACGTCAAGAACGACCTCGCCTACCGCATCTACGACCACGGTGAGTACAACGTGGTCAACCCGATCGCCCGCGAGGACCTCGCCGAGTTCATCGTCAACCAGGTGCTCAACGACGACGCCATCGGCCGCATCCTGCCGGTCGGTGGCCCGTGGAGCGCCGACAACACCGTGACGCTGCGAGGCGCCGGCGAGATGATGTTCGACATCAACGGCAAGACCCCCAACTGGGAGGTCGTCACGATGGTCGGCTGGGACAAGAAGATCGCCCGGCTCGCCCGCCTCTCCAAGCTGAGCAAGCAGCTCAAGCCGGTCGTGTTCTACCTGGAGGCCGCGAAGTACTGGTCCGTGGTCGACCACGTCGCGCCGGCGTACGGAACCCGGACGCTGCGCGGCTTCATGGAGAAGCTCAAGGACCGCGAGTTCCCGACCGGCAGCTACCGCGAGCGGATGAGGAGCGGCACCAACGTGATGCCGACGGACATCTGAGCCACCGGACCTAGCGCCGGGTGGCGATCAACGCGGACGCGTCCGGCGCCACCATCACCTCGACGGCGGTGAACCGCTCGTCGGTGAGCCACTGCTCGCGCAGGGTGTCGACGCGGCCGTAGGTGATCGGCGGCCACTGCTCGCACGGGGCGAAGTCGTCGAGCACGACGATGCCACCCTCCTCGACGAGGTCGGCGATCGAGTCGACGCCCACGTCGGTGGGCTCGCCGGAGTCGAGGAACAGCAGCGAGAACGGGCCCTTGTCGAGCAGCGTCGACCAGTCGGCCGAGAGGACCTCCACCTGCGGGTCGTCGACGAAGATCTCGGCGGCCGCGTCGGCGAGCTTGGCGTTGAGCTCGGCGGTGATGATGCGGACGTCGCCGCGCACGCCGGATCGCAGCCACGCGGTGCCGACCCCGCAGCCGGTGCCGAACTCGGCCATCGTGCCCGTCCGGGTCGCGGCCAGCGCGGCCAGCAGGCGACCGGTCTCGTTGCGGCAGAACGACACGTATCCGGCCTGGCGGGACACGTCGAAGGCGCGCGACACGACGTCGGGCAGCTCGGGAGGGGCGCTCATGGCGGCAGTCTCTCACTGCGGACCAGTCGTCTCGCATGTCGAACACTCTGAGCGATGTCGTGCCGAAGCGCGGCCGGCTGCCGTACGGTCATCCCACCATGCGGAGCGTCAACGTACTTATTGACTGCCGCGGCGAGGCTTCTTAAGAGAGGCCACCTCGCCGCGGTGTTCGGCGTTGACGGTCTCTCGGCACATCTGGATCGAAGATGTCTCCGCGGCGACCGAGCGCCCAGCAGCACGGCGCGACCCGCTCCCTGATGGTTTCTCCCACGCTCGTGTGATCCACGAGCCGACCGCTCTCGTGCGGCGGGCCATCTTCGTTCCAGGTGTGTCGGGACCTCGTGGACACCACCCATCGAGAACGAACGACACATCACGGGAGAAGAACGATGTACGACATGTACCCCGAGTGGGGCCCTGCCAGCCACCACCCCGAGAACCCGCGCAGCCACGAGAACGCCCGGGCGGCCCTGCAGGCCTCGCTCGACCTGCGGGACAACGGCGGTCAGCGCCCCGACGACAACTAGCCTTCGGCCCATGACCACTGACTCGACCCTCCCCGCCGGCTCCACCAGCCTCGCCGTCATCCCCGGCGACGGCATCGGTCAGGAGGTGACCGCCGAGGCCCTCAAGGTGCTCGAGGTCGCCTCGCCCGCCGGCGTGAAGTTCGAGCAGACCCGCTACGACCTCGGCGCCGAGCGCTACCTCGCGACCGGCGAGGTGCTGCCCGACTCCGTGCTCGGCGAGATCCGCCAGCACGACGCGATCCTCCTCGGCGCGGTCGG
>JBAWHI010000461.1:0-2160 GCA_049593675.1 Nocardioides sp. | reverse complement strand
GCAGCGCCGAGAGCGCGGCGCGGGCCGACACGTGCGCCTGGCCGAGGTCCGCTGCGGCCGGGCCGACGATCACCGGCCCCTCGCCGAACAGGGACGCGATCGCCTCGGCGGCGGAGCGAGGGTCGGTGACCCCGCCGAGCAGCACGACCAGCCGGTCGCCCTGCACGGCGCACAGCGCGTCCATCCCGGCGGACCGGGCAGCTCGGCGTACCGCGTTGAACGTGTCCGTCTCACTGCGGTTGCGGGGGCCGCTGCCGAGGACGACCGCGACGTCGCCCCGGTCCGCCCAGCCCAGGGCGCTGGCGCGGGAGAGCAGGGTCTCGTCGGCCTCGGAGCGCAGCACGGCGTCGACCACGAGGGCCTCGAGTCGCGCATCCCAGGCGCCGCGGACCTCGGCGGCGCGCGCATAGACCTCGGCCGTCGCGAACGCGACCTCGCGGGCGTAGCGGAGCACGTCGGCGCGGACGTCGTCGACGTCGTCCGGGTCGAGCAGCTCCTCGACGTTCGCCTCCACGACCTCGATCGAGAGCCGCACCAGGTCGACGGTCTGCTTGAGGTTGATGACCCCCGCGAGGGCGCGCGGCGCGACGCCGAACACCGAGGAGACCATCTCGGTGCCACCCGGCGCCGGCTCGTCGTCGGCATCGCGGTACCAGTCGACGAACCCCCGGATGCCGGCCTGCACGATCACACCCACCCAGGAGCGGTCCTCCGCGCTCAGCTCGCGGAACCACGGCATGTCCTGCTCCATCCGCGCCATCGCGGTCGTGCTCAGCGCACCGGTCGCCCGCTGGAGGGCGTCGGCAGCCCTGCGGTGGGACGAGCCGCGCTGGCCTGGAGTCACACGGGGAGGCTAGTTGACCGGCTGGAGATCACGTAACAGCCCGGTAAACCAAGGGGATGCGCCCGTCGGCGCCTGGTCCGTCTGGTTCAATCGTGACCTGTGCCCGCCACGGTGGGTGTGACATGGGAGGCAGCTATGGCCGGCCGGTACGACGTCCAGCACGTAACCATCCACGGGCACCGCCGAGCCTTCGTGAAGGCCGGCACGGGCCCGGCGCTCCTGCTGCTCCACGGTCTCGGGTGTGATCACACCACCTGGGACGAGGTGATCGAGCCGCTCTCCCGGCGCTACACCGTGATCGCGCCCGACCTGCTCGGCCACGGAGACTCCGACAAGCCGCGCGCCGACTACTCGCTGGGCGGCTACGCCAACGGGATGCGCGACCTGCTGACGGTCCTGGGCATCGACAAGGTGACCGTCATCGGTCACAGCTTCGGCGGCGGGGTGGCGATGCAGTTCGCCTACCAGTACCCCGAGCGCACCGAGCGGCTGATGCTGGTGGCCTCCGGGGGACTCGGCGCCGAGGTCTCGCCCGGGATCCGCGTGATCAGCACCCCTGGGTTCGAGCAGGTGATGAGCGTGCTGACGCTGCCCGGCATCCGGCACGTCGGGACAGCAGGACTGCGTGCGCTGGCGGCCGGCCCGTGGCGCTCCACCCACGACCTCGACGAGGTCGCCGCGATCTACGACAGCTTCAAGGACCGACGCGCGCGGCAGGCCGTGCGCCACGTGGTCCGCGCGGTCGTGGACTGGCGTGGACAGATCGTGACGATGGCCGACCGCGCCTACCTCACCGAGGCGATGCCGCTGTGGGTCGTGTGGGGTCGAGACGACCGGGTCATCCCGGTGCGCCACGCCAGCAACGCGGCGGCCCTCGCGCCTCGGGCGCGGGTGGAGGTCATCCCCGACGCCGGCCACTTCCCGCACAAGGACCACCCGCACCGGTTCGTGAAGGTGGTCAACGACTTCATCCGCGGCACCGAGCCCGCGACCTACTCCCGCGCCCGGTTCCGCTCCCTGCTCAAGGACGGCGCGGCGGCCGTCCCGTTGCACGCGGTGCCGGACACCGCCTGATCGGGTCCACGGAGCGGACCCGCTCCCTGGTGGTCGAGCTTGTCGAGACCCGGTGGTCGAGCTTGTCGAGACCCGGTGCTTCTGGTGGTCGAGCTTGTCGAGACCCGGGTGGTTGCTGGTGGTCGAGCTTGTCGAGACCCGGGTGGTCGACGTACGCGCTCGGGTTGCGGGGGTCTCGACGGGCGCTCAGGCGCTAGGGCGCCTTCGCTGCTCGACCAACGGTGGTTGCTGGTGGTCGAGCT
>JBAWHI010000460.1:0-4777 GCA_049593675.1 Nocardioides sp. | reverse complement strand
CGCACCCGGCCGTGCAGCACCTGGAGGGTCGCCTCCCCCGGGCTGTCGTGCTCGCCGAGCGAGCGCCCCCCGACGAGCGCGATCAGCGTCTGGCGCAGGTGGTGCTCCCGGCCGCCGTGCACCGTCACGGCGCTGCGGCCGCTCCCGTGGTCGTGGGCGGCCGCGAGGTGCTCCTCGGCCAGCTGGGTCAGCGATGTTCCGTCCATCAGAGGTGCTCCTTGTGGATGCGTCCGTCGAGTGATCCGAGCCGTTCGCCGCTGCCGCCCCAGCGGCCGGCGACGATCTCGGCCGCGATGCTGATCGCGGTCTCCTCCGGCGTCCGGGCGCCGAGGTCGAGGCCGATCGGGCTGGAGAGGCGCGCGATCTCCGCGTCGTCGACCCCGGCCTCGCGGAGCCGGGCGAGCCGGTCCTCGTGGGTGCGGCGCGAACCCATGGCCCCCACGTAGGCGACCTCGGGCAGCCGCAGCGCGACCTCGAGCAGGGGTACGTCGAACTTCGGGTCGTGCGTGAGCACCGCGATGACCGTGCGCCCGTCGACCCGCCCGCCCTCGGCCTCCGCGGCGAGGTAGCGGTGCGGCCAGTCCACGACGACCTCGTCGGCCTCGGGGAAGCGGCTGTTCGTCGCGAACACCGGCCGGGCGTCGCAGACGGTCACGTGGTAGCCGAGGAAGCTCCCGACCTTCGCGACCGCCGCAGCGAAGTCGATGGCACCGAAGACGAGCATCCGCGGCTTGGGCGCGAACGCCCACACGAAGACCCGCATGCCCTCGCCGCGACGCTCGCCGTCGGGACCGTAGGTGAGCGTGGCGTTGTGCCCGAGCGCCAGCAGCCCGAGCGCGTCGTCGTGGATCGCGTCGTCGGCGCGCGCGGAGCCCAGGGAGCCCCCGACCGGCACGTCCGGGCGGACCACCAGGCGCCGCCCCAGCCAGGCGGGATCGGGATGCTCGATGACCGTCGCGAGGGCCACGGGCCGGCCCTCCTCGACGTCCTCGGCGATCTCGCCGAGCTCGGGGAAGGTCTGCTGGTCGACCTTCTCGACGTAGACGTCGAGGATGCCGCCGCAGGTGAGGCCGACGGCGAAGGCGTCGTCGTCGGAAACGCCGTAGCGCTCGAGCACGGGGACCCCCGATACGGCCACCGCCTCCCCCAGCTCGTAGACCGCGCCCTCGACGCACCCACCGGAGACCGAGCCGACCGCGCTTCCGTCGGGGCCCACCAGCATCGAGGCGCCGGCCGGACGCGGGGCGGACTGGAAGGTCGCGACCACGGTCCCGACCCCGACCGTCTCGCCCGCGCGCCACCAGGCCAGCAGCTCGGGCAGCACGTCACGCACGCGAGATCACCTCCGTCAGCTCCGCGAAGGTCGCCAGCGAGTGCCCGGCCACGAAGTCGTCGCAGTGCGGCAGCGCGGCGACGACACCCTGCTGGACCGGCTCGTAGCCCGCCTTGCCGCGGTGCGGGTTGACCCACACCACGCGGTGCGCGACCCGTTGCAGGCGGGCCATCTGCTCGCCCAGCAGGGTCGGGTCGCCGCGCTCCCAGCCGTCGCTGAACACCACGACGACCGCGCCCCGGGCCAGGCCACGCTGGCCCCAGCGGTCGAGGAAGAAGCGCAGCGTCTCGCCCAGCCGGGTGCCGCCCGACCAGTCCGGCACGGTCTCGCCCGCCGCGACCAGGGCGCGCTCGGGGTCGCGAACCCGCATCGCCCGGGTCACGTGCGTGACCCGGGTGCCGACCGTGAACGTCTCGACCGCGGGGCTCGCCTGGGTGAACCGGTGGGCCAGCCGCAGCAGCGCGTCGGCGTAGCCGCTCATCGACCCGGAGACGTCGAGCAGCAGCACCAGACGACGCGGACGGCTGCCGCGGCGCCGCCACGCGATCTCGGCCGGCTCGCCCATCCGTCGCAGCGAGGCGCGCAGGGTGCGCGAGGCGTCGACCTGACCCCGGTGCCAGCGCTGGTGCCGCGCGGTCCGGCGCAACGGTGGGCGCGGGCGCAGGGTCGCGAACATCGCGTCGAGCCGACGCTTCTCCGCGGCCGACAACGCCGCGACGTCGCGGTGGCGGAGCACCTCGGTGTCGCTGGCGCGGGCCCGCACGACCTCCTCGTCCGCCGGGTCGGCCTCGGCCGATGCGTCGTCGAGCGGCAGCCCCGAGAAGCCGGGCGCCACCGGCGCCTGCGCCGGGCGCGGCCGGGGCAGGCCGTCGCGGGCGCCGAAGTAGGCGTGGAAGACCTGGTCGTAGCGGTCCAGGTCGTCCGGCCCGGCACACAGGGTGGCCCGGCCGGCGAGGTACGTCGCGCGCTGGTCGACCATCCCGAGGGCTGCTGTTGCGGCGAGGAAGCCCTCGGTGCGGTCGTGGGTGACCGCGACGCCGGCCGCCCGCAGCGCAGCGGTGAAGCCGAGGAGGATCTCGTCGGGCTGCCGGTCCACGCTCATGCGCGCAGCATCTGGTCCAGCGCGTGCCGGACGCGGTCGGCGTCCTCGCGGTACTTCACCAGCGCGCCGAGCGTCGCCGACGCCGCGGCCAGGTCGACCTCGGCGGTGCCGAGGTAGCTCAGCGCGCGGGCCCAGTCGAGGGTCTCGGCGACGCCGGGCGGCTTCTGGAGGTCGTCGCGTCCGCGCAGCTGCTGCACCAGCTCGACGACCTGACGGCGCAGCTGCTCGGACACCTCGGGCGCTCGGCTGCGCAGGATCTCGAGCTCGCGCTCCAGGCCGGGATGGTCGATCCAGTGGTAGAGGCAGCGCCGCTTCAGGGCGTCGTGCAGCTCCCGGGTCCGGTTGGAGGTGAGGACCACGATCGGCGGCGTCGCAGCGCGCACGGTGCCGAGCTCGGGAATCGAGACCTGGTAGGTGGAGAGCACCTCCAGCAGGAACGCCTCGAACTCGTCGTCCGCGCGGTCGACCTCGTCGACCAGCAGCACCGCCGGGCTCTGCTGGAGGGCCTGCAGGACCGGTCGGGCGAGCAGGAAGCGCGCGTCGTACAGGCTCTTCTCGGCCTCCTCGACACCGTCGGGGCCGGTGCCACCGGCCGCCTCCAGGGCCCGCAGGTGCAGGATCTGACGCGGGACGTCCCAGTCGTAGAGCGCCTGGGTGGCATCGATGCCCTCGTAGCACTGCAGCCGCACGAGCGGCAGGTCCAGGCTCTGCGCGATCGCCTCGGCGAGCGCGGTCTTGCCGGTGCCGGGCTCGCCCTCGAGCAGCAGCGGCCGCTGCATCTCGAGGGCCAGGTAGGTCACCGTCGCCAGGGCGTCGTCGGTGAGATAGCCGGTCCCGCCGAGGTGGGCCGCGACGGCTGCGGGGGACTCGAGTGCCATGCCGGCAAGGCTACGCGGGGGTGCGTTGGCCCTCGGTTGGACTAACGGGTCGGGCCGTCGACGTCGTGCCCGGTCGCGAGATCCCCGCACTCGACGGTCTCGACCTCGTGACTGGCGAGGTAGCCGCGAGCACCCCGGTCACCGGCGCTCTCGTTCACGACCCCGGCCCAGTGGTCGCGACCGATCACGACCGGGTGCCCGACCCGGCCGTCGTAGGTCGCCCGGCGCAGGGTGCCGGGCTCCGGCGCCGCGGCGAGCAGGCGGCGTACGACGAGGGCGTCCACGTCCGGCAGGTCGACGAGGCTCACCAGCGCGGCGACGGCGTCGGTGGGACGGGCCGCGTCGAGGCCGGTGCGCAGCGAGGCCGACATCCCGTCGGCCCAGTCGTCGGCGACGACCACCTCGACACCGGTGCCGGCGAGCAGGGGCCGAGCCTCGGCGGCGCCGGCTCCGAGCACCACGGTCACCTGGTCGCAGCCGCCATCGGCGAGCGCCCGCACCGACCGCACCAGCCACGGCTCGCCGTCGGCGGCGCGCACCAGCGCCTTCGGCATGCCCATCCGGCTGCCGGCGCCGGCGGCGAGCAGCAGCCCGTGGGTCACGCGAAGGCCTGGGTGTAGAGACCGGCGAGGTCGGCGGTGTACGGCGCACTGAAGCCGCAGAGCGTCACCCGGCCGTCCGTGGCGGAGACCAGGTAGCGGCCGCCGTCCTCGAAGTCGACCGCGGCGGCGACACGTTGCAGCTCCTCCGCAGGAGCCTGCACCTGGACGACGTCGGTCGGGTCGCCGGCGTACCACTGCTCGACGGAGAGGGTGACCGCATCGTCGTCGATCGCGGTCACGGTGCCGTCGAACGCGATGTCCTGCTGGGCGAGCAGGTCGGCGTTCGGCACCATGCACCTGGCGGCGTACGCCGCCTCGGCCGGCGCTGCGAGCTCGGTGACGGTCGGCTCGTCGAGGGCCGTCGGCGGTGCGGTCGGACCGTCGTCCTGGCCCAGGATCGCGAACAGTCCGATGCCGGCGATGATCAGCACCGCGGCGGCGGCCACCAGCCAGGTGAGCGGGCTGCGGCGACGGGTGCCGGTCTCGCGGTTCTCGGTGGTGAGCTCGGTGCTCATGACGTCCTCCAGGAGTCGGGCCACCCCTGCGGGGTCGGCCGGCGGGAGGGAGGCGGCTGGGTCGGACGCCTGCAGCCGCTCGCGCAGCTCGCGGTCGTCGTCGGTCATGGCCCACTCCCCTCTCTCGACTCCTCATGTCCGGCACCGGCACCGTTCTTACCCAGCTGCTCCCGGAGCCGGGCGCGGGCCCGGTGCAGACGCACGCCGGCCGCGTTGGCGCTGACGTCCAGCACGACGGCGATCTCGGCGGGGGTCAGCTGCTCCCACGCCCACAGCCGCAGCAGCTCGGCGTCCTCGGGGCGCAGCGCGGCCAGGGCCTCGTGCAGGTCGGCGTCGCCGTCGACCGG
>JBAWHI010000459.1:0-2806 GCA_049593675.1 Nocardioides sp. | reverse complement strand
CCGTCGAACTGGTTGATCCACTTGGCGGCGTAGCCCTGCCCGACGCCCGGCACCCCGGGCAGGTTGTCGGAGGTCTCTCCCACGATGGCCGCGAGCTCGGGGTAGCGCGCCGGCGCAACGCCGTACTTGGCCTCGACGGCGGCCGGGGTCATCCGGGCCAGGTCGGAGACGCCGCGCATCGGGTAGAGGACCGTGGAGCGGTCGGTGACCAGCTGCAGCGAGTCGCGGTCGCCGGTGAGGATCAGGACCTCCATGTCCTCGTCCTCGAGGGCCTGCGTGACGAGGGTCGCGATGATGTCGTCGGCCTCGTAGCCGTCCTTCTTCAGGAACGGGATGTTGAGGGCGTCCAGGACCTCCTCGATCAGCGGGAGCTGGCTGCCGAACTCCGAGGGCGTCTTGTTGCGCTTCGCCTTGTACTCGGGGTACTGCTCGAGCCGGAAGGTCTGCCGCGAGACGTCGAAGGCCACCCCGACGTGCGTCGGCTGCTCGTCGCGCAGCACGTTGATCAGCATCGAGGTGAACCCGTAGACCGCGTTGGTGTGCTGGCCGGTCGTGGTCGAGAAGTTCTCGACGGGGAGCGCGAAGAAGGCGCGGTAGGCAAGCGAATGACCGTCGAGCAGCAGCAGGCGAGGCACCCTCCGACTTTAGGGCACGCCTACGACATGCAGGATGGCCCCATGAGCGAGAACCTTTCGATCGAGGACTTCGTCGCCGCGATGCCCCAGGGCATGGGCGGCCTCAACGAGCGGATGGGCATCGAGCTCGTCGAGATCTCCGCCGACCGGGTCGTCGGGACCATGCCGGTCGAGGGCAACACCCAGCCCTACGGGCTCCTCCACGGCGGGGCCTCGGTCGTGCTCGCCGAGACGCTCGGGTCGATCGGCTCGGCGGTGCACGCCCACCCGGACAAGGTGTCGGTCGGCATCGAGATCAACGCCACCCACCACCGCTCGGCGACGTCGGGCACCGTGACCGGTACGGCGACGGCGATCCACCTGGGACGCACGACCGCCACCTACGAGGTCGTGGTCACCGACGAGCGCGGCAAGCGGATCTGCACCTCGCGGATCACCTGCGCCCTGGTGCCCCGGGAGCGGTTCGCCGACTGAGCAGACGGGGGCTCAGCCGTCCGCGGACGACGCCGCGGCACGCGAGCGGCGCATCGAGCGACGCGCCGCGAGCACCTGGGTGAGCTGTCGTCCGCCGGAGGGGTGGGCCGAGCGCCGGTGGGAGGTCAGCCGCGAGCGCACGGCGTGCGTGGTGGCGACCCGCAGCACGGCGTAGGGACCGAGAGCGATGCGGGCCATGAAGCGGTTGGAGTCGCGAGAGCCCGCCACGGCGGCGGTCGCCACGTGTCCTACGCCGAGCTCCTCGGCCCAGGAGACGGCGGCATCCATCAAGGCGCTGCCGATCCCGTGGCGCTGGAAGCGCGGGAGCACGTGGGGCGAGAGGGCCCGGACGACGGGCTCCTGGTTGAGCGCCGACATCGTGGCGAGCTCGAGGTGGACGGCGCCGGCGAACTCGCCGTCGTACTCCGCCACCAGGATCCGCTCGCTGTCGGTCGCCCCGACGCGCACCAGCACGATCTGCAGGTCGGCCACCTGGTCCTCGGGTCCGGTGCGGCGCAGCACGTCGGCCCACAGCTCGGCCAGGAGCGGGGCATCCTCCAGAGCGCCTTCGCGCAGTGACACCAAGGAACGGTTCATCGAGTCAGGCCTTCCGGGTCCACCGTCGGGTGCCACGTCTCGCGTCCCCCGCACGCGGCACCACTGGAGGAGACTACGCTCAGCCCCGCTGTTCTGTTAGAGGAGTCCCTTGATCATCGGCATCGGCACCGTCGTCAACGTCATCGCCATCCTCGTGGGGAGCACCATCGGGGTCCTCCTGGGCAACCGGCTCCCCACGCGCACCCGCGACGTCGTGACCGACTCCTTGGGACTGGTCACCCTGCTGATCGCGGGGACCTCGGCGATGGCGGTGCTCAGCGACGACCTGGCCGACGAGGTCGGCGACAGCGCGCCCATGCTGATCGTGCTCGGCGCGCTCCTGATCGGCGGCATCGTCGGCTCGCTGCTGCGCCTGGAGGCGCGGGTGGAGGGCCTCGGCGGCTGGCTCCAGCGGCGGCTGTCCGGCGACACGAACACGGTGGCGCGGCACCGCTTCATCGAGGGCTTCGTGATCTCCTCCCTGGTGTTCTGCACCGGCCCACTCACGATCCTGGGGGCGCTGAACGACGGGCTCGGCAACGGCGCCGAGCAGCTCATCTTGAAGTCGGCACTCGACGGCTTCGCGGCGATCGCCTTCGCAGCGTCCTTCGGGTGGGGGGTCGCGGCCAGCGTGCTCACCGTGGTGGTGGTCCAAGGCTCGCTGACGCTGCTCGGGCTCGGGCTGGGCGACGTCCTCCCCGACCCCCAGCTCGCCGCGATCACGGCGACCGGCGGCCTGCTGCTGGTCGGCGTGGCCCTGCGGCTGCTCCGGGTGCGCGAGATCCCGGTGGCCGACCTGCTCCCGGCACTCCTGGTCGCTCCGCTGCTCGTCACGATCACGGCCAACCTGCGGTGAGACAACCGGGCATCCCGGCGAGATTCTTGACCCCTTTGTGACCGAGATGCGAAGACCCCACGGAGCCGTGCCCCTAGGGTGGCAGACAGACCACGCGGAGGTATCCGGGGCTCTCGAGAGCCGCTAGGGTCCCTCAACAACGTTTGCTGACGCCCTGGGCGTCACGTCCTCAGGAGGCCCATGCACACCCGAGCCACCCGCGTCAGTGCGGGCGTCGGCGCTCTCCTGCTCGCGCTGCTCTGTC
>JBAWHI010000458.1:0-4856 GCA_049593675.1 Nocardioides sp. | reverse complement strand
GACCTGGTGCCTGGATCCGAGCCCTCGCAGGCTCGGGCTCGGGGCCCTCAAAAATGCCGCTGACCCGCCAGGACAGCGTCCTGGCGGGTCAGTGCGACGACCGATCGGCCCGTCAGTCGCGCTGACGGGCGGCGGGATCAGAGAGCAGAGGCCGTCTTGGCGATCGCCGACTTGCGGTTCGCGGCCTGGTTCTTGTGGATGACGCCCTTCGAGGCGGCCTTGTCGAGCTTCTTCGCGGCGTCACGGCCCAGGAGGATCGCCTGGTCCTTGTCGCCGGCGGCGGCGGCCTCGCGGAACTTGCGGACCGCGGACTTCAGGCCGGTCTTGACGGCCTTGTTGCGCTCGTGCGCCTTCTCGTTCTGCTTGTTCCGCTTGATCTGGGACTTGATGTTCGCCACTGCTACTGCCTTCGTTCGGAGGTGATCGGTCGATGATGTCGTCGAGCACGCGGGCAGGCATAACCGCCGCACATGCGACTGGCAAGGCTAGCAGCGAGCGCGGGACCGCCCAAATTGAGCAGGTGAGACCGCTGGGCGACCTGCGGGGTCACCAGCCGCGTCGCTCGGCCAGCCAGTCCCAGCACACCGCGCCCTGCCAGAGCTGGGCGTCGCGGATGTGCGGCGAGGCCGGAGGCACCTGCTGCTGGGCCGACCAGAGGAAGTAGCCGGTGACCAGGGCGATCACGATGTCGACGGACTCTGCCGGCAGGTCGCGGGTGAGCGGGCTCGCGCCCAGCAGCGCCTCCACGTCGTGCCCGTCGCCGCGAGGCCCGATCATCAGCAGCACGGTGTCCAGCCAGGCGGCGCCGACGACCGGCCAGTTCCAGTCGCAGAGGAGCACGCGACCGTCGTCGGTGAGCAGCAGGTTGTCGTCGCGGACGTCGGTGTGCACGAGCGTCGATCCCGTGGTGACCTCGCGGAACCGCGCCGCCAGGTCGGCCGCCTCACCGACGTGGTCGGCGAAGCCGGGGACCTCCGGGGGTGAGGAGCGCAGCCGGCCCCACAGGTCGGGCCAGTCGGCGAACTCGGTCGCGAAGTCGTCGACGACCAGCCCGTCGGGGGGAGGGGTGAGCGTCGAGGCCATCTGCTCGGTCATCGCCACGCAGCGCTCCAGGTCCGCTGCGCTCCAGGGTCGCCGTGGCTGGCGGGACTCGACGTGCTCGGTGGCGAGCACCATCCAGTCGTCGGCGTCGTGGCTCCACAGCAGCTTCGGCGCCGGCGCGGTGGGTGGCATCGCGGCGAGCTTGCGGGCCTCCTCCCGGTACGCCGCCGCGAACATCCGCTGGGCCTTGTCCGAGGCCGCCTTGACGAAGTGCCGGGACCCGTCGGCGCAGGTGAGCACCGAGGCGAAGCCCGGGGTGAATCCCGCGCCCTGGGAGTCGGCCTGTACCACCGGAGACCCGCACCGCTCCTCGACGAGCGCGCGGATCTGGGGCGGCAGGTGCGACCACTCCAGGCGGCGGGCGGTCCGGCCGTGCGGGATGGTCGTGGGCCGGCGTACGTCGATCACGGCGCCATCCTCGCGGAGGGTCGCGAACCATGCGAGCCGGGGTCCCGGTCGCACATGACGAGGCGGCGGACCGGGCACGGGACCAGCATGACCACCGTTGCTGAGCTGCTGATCGAGTCCCTCGCCGAGCACGGCGTCACCGAGGTCTGGGGTGTCGTCGGTGACGCGCTGAACCCGGTGACCGACGCGATCCGACGTGAGGACCGGGTCGCGTGGATGGGGGTTCGCCACGAGGAGGCCGGTGCGTTCGCCGCCGGGGCCCAGGCGCAGCTCACCGGCCGGCTCGGCGTGTGCATGGGCACCGTGGGACCGGGGGCGATCCACCTGCTGAACGGCCTCTACGACGCCAAGAAGTCGCATGCGCCCGTGCTGGCGATCTGCGGACAGGTGCCCCGCGCGGAGATCGGGAGCGACTTCTTCCAGGAGGTCGACAACGACGTGCTCTTCGCCGACGTCTCCGTCTTCAGCGCGACCGTGAGCAGCCCCGAGCAGCTCCCGACCCTGCTCGAGCAGGCCGGCAACGCGGCCCTGCAGGAGCAGGGGGTGGCGGTGCTGACGCTGCCGGGCGACATCGGGGGCATGGACGTGCCGAAGGGGACGACCGTGCCGCGCTTCGTGACCGAGCTGCCTCCGACGCCCCCGGTCGAGACCGCTGTGGCGGCGGCCGCGGCGGCGATCGACGCCGCGAGCTCCGTCACGATGCTGGTCGGTCGCGGCGCCGCCGGCGCCGTCCCAGAGGTGGGCGCCCTGTCCGAGCGGCTCTCGGCGCCGATGGTCGTGACGCTCAAGGGCAAGCCGGCCTTCGACGACCATCCGCACCAGGTCGGGCAGTCGGGCCTGCTCGGCAACCGGGCCAGCGCGGTCGCCTTCGACGGGTGCGAGCTGCTGCTGATGGTGGGCACCGACTTCCCCTACAAGGAGTTCTACCCCGACGGGAAGGTCGTGGTGCAGGTCGACGCCGACGGCAGCCACATCGGCCGTCGCCACCCGGTCGACCACGCGGTGGTCGGCGACGCCCGGCTCGCGCTGACGGCGCTGCTCGCGCAGGTCGGTGCGAAGCCGGACCGCTCCCTGCTGGACGAGGCACGCTCGTCGTACGACGCCTGGCGCGAGCGCCAGCGACCGCTGACCGACCCGGACTACGAGAGCAAGCCGCGCGGTCTGCTGCGACGCAAGGTCGACAACCCCGACGAGCGGATCCGCCCCGAGCTGCTGGCGGCCGCGCTCGACCGGCACGCGGACCGTGACGCGATCTTCACCACCGACACCGGGATGGCGACGACCTGGTTGGCCCGCTTCGTGGCGATGACCCACGACCGCGACCTGCTGGGGTCGTTCAACCTCGGCTCGATGGCCAACGCGACCCCGCAGGCGCTCGGTGCCCAGGCGCTCGACCGCAGCAGGCAGGTGGTCGCGTTCTGTGGTGACGGGGGGCTGACGATGCTGCTCGGCGACCTCATCACGGCGGTCACCCACGACCTTCCGGTGAAGCTGGTGGTCTTCGACAACGGCAGCCTCGGGATGGTCCGGCTCGAGATGGAGCAGGTCGGTCTGCCGGCCTACGGCACCGACCTGGCCAACCCGGACCTCGCCCGGGTCGCCGA
Organism: Nocardioides sp.; assembly: GCA_049593675.1. Lineage (GTDB taxonomy): Bacteria > Actinomycetota > Actinomycetes > Propionibacteriales > Nocardioidaceae > Nocardioides. The sequence goes on along the minus strand of JBAWHI010000458.1, from coordinate 1,743 downwards.
GGCGGTCGGGATGCGGGGCATCCGGGTCGAGGATCCCCACGACGTCGACGCCGCGGTCCGCGCGGCGCTGAGTCACGACGGTCCCGTCCTGCTCGACGTGCTCACGAACCCCGACGAGATCGCCGTGCCGCCGAAGCCGAGCCTGGAGCAGGGCTGGGGCTTCGCGATCGCCAAGACCAAGGAGTTCCTCGAGAGCCGCGAGTGAGCGATTCCGGCACGCCGATGGAACAATGGGCGACGTCCCACCCGTCTTCCGAGAGTTCTCCGTGCCCACGAACGCGACCGCGCCCCGTCCCGGCCACACCGACCCGGCGATCATCCGCAACTTCTGCATCATCGCGCACATCGACCACGGCAAGTCGACCCTCGCCGACCGGATGCTCCAGCTGACCGGTGTCGTCGACGAGCGCGCGGCTCGAGCGCAGTACCTCGACCGGATGGACATCGAGCGTGAGCGCGGCATCACGATCAAGAGCCAGGCCGTCCGGATGCCGTGGACGGTGCCGGGCGGGAACGACGAGGGCGCCGAGCCCGGCACCTACGTGCTCAACATGATCGACACCCCGGGGCACGTCGACTTCACCTACGAGGTCTCGCGCTCGCTCGAGGCGTGCGAGGCCGCGATCCTGCTCGTCGATGCGGCCCAGGGGATCGAGGCGCAGACCCTCGCGAACCTCTACCTCGCGATGGGCGCCGACCTCCACATCATCCCGGTGCTCAACAAGATCGACCTGCCGAGCGCCAACCCGGAGAAGTACGCCGCGGAGCTGGCCGGCCTGGTCGGCTGCGACCCGAGCGACGTGCTGCGCGTCAGCGCCAAGACGGGCATGGGCGTCGAGAGCCTCCTCAACCACATCGTGAGCGAGACCCCGCCGCCGGTCGGCGAGGCCGACAAGCCGCCGCGGGCACTGATCTTCGACTCGGTCTACGACACCTACCGCGGCGTGATCACCTACGTCCGGGTCATCGACGGCAAGCTCAACCACCGCGACCGGATCAAGATGATGTCGACCAACGCCACCCACGAGATGCTCGAGGTCGGCGTGATCAGCCCCGAGCAGGTGAAGGCGGGCGAGCTCGGTGTCGGTGAGGTGGGCTACCTCATCACCGGGGTGAAGGACGTCCGGCAGTCCCGGGTCGGTGACACCGTCACCACCCTGCACCACGGCGCGACCGAGGCGCTCGGGGGCTACAAGCACCCCAACCCGATGGTCTACGCCGGGCTCTACCCGATCGACGGCGACCAGTTCGGCGACCTGCGCGAGGCGCTGGAGAAGCTGCAGCTCAACGACGCGGCCCTCACCTACGAGCCGGAGACCTCCGGTGCGCTGGGCTTCGGGTTCCGGATCGGCTTCCTCGGGCTGCTGCACATGGAGATCACCCGGGACCGGCTGGAGCGGGAGTTCGGGCTCGACCTGATCTCGACCGCCCCGAACGTCGTCTACGACGTGGTGATGGAGGACGGCTCCGAGCTCGAGGTGACCAACCCGAGTGAGTTCCCCGAGGGCAAGATCGCCGAGGTCCGAGAGCCGGTCGTCAAGGCGACGATCCTCTCGCCGAGCGACCACATCGGCACGATCATGGAGCTCTGCCAGACCAAGCGCGGCACCCTGAAGGGCATGGACTACCTGTCCGAGGACCGCGTCGAGATGCGCTACACGCTTCCGATGGGCGAGATCGTCTTCGACTTCTTCGATCAGCTGAAGTCGCGCACCAAGGGCTACGCCTCGCTCGACTACGAGC
>JBAWHI010000457.1:0-3191 GCA_049593675.1 Nocardioides sp. | reverse complement strand
AGACCTGCTCGGGGGTCTCGAGCCGACCCGGTACGTCGTAGGCGGCCTCGGCGGCCACGGGCTCGCCACCGAGGTCGACGACCTCGCTCGTCAGCAGGTCGCGACGCGCCCGATGGGAGGCGTAGGCCGACGACACCGCGGCAGACAGCTCGGGGGTCTCCGCGCGCGACGTGCGCCCGCCCAGCGCCCCGTAGACGTAGACGGCGGCGTGCTCGGCCGCGAGCGCCGTCTGCAGGGCCTCGATCTGCAGTGCCTCGGCTTGGGGGGACTCGACCTGGGGGGACTCGATCTGGGGGGCCTCGCTCTCGCCGGTCACAGCACCACCACCTGCTGCGCGATCGCGGCCGACATCGAGGCCAGGAGTCGGGCCAGCTCGCCACTGTCGGCGGCCATCGACGCATCGACCAGCTGAGTCTGCAGCTGTTCCTCGCGCCGGACGAGGGTCGAGCGGTCGACCGTGCGCCGGGCGGGCCGGACGTCGATCTCGCCGCCGAGCGCCTCGACGTGCGCCAGGTGCACCGCAGCCAGGTCGGCGCGACCGGACGCCTCCGCGATCCGCCAGGCCGCAGTGCTCGCGGCGATCGTGGTGTCGACGAGGACGGCGTCCGTGTCGGGCGTCGCCGAGGCGTCCCGGGAGCTGTCGGAGGGCGGACGGGTGTCGACGTCCGAGTCGTCGCCGGAGCCGGCGTCGCAGGCCGCGACCGCGGCCAGCCCGGCCGTGCCGACGACGATGGCGAGGCGGCGGGAGACGCGGAGACTGACGGACACGGCGCCGACCCTATCGACTCGACGACCAGCCGCTATCGTGGACGATCAACAACAGCACAAGGAGGTCGCCCACCCGTGAGCAGCGCCAGGCAGGACACCACTCGGGACCGGATCGAGGCAGAGCTCGTCGACCCCCTTCGTGAGCTGGGCCTCGATGTCGAGGCCGTGGAGATCACCCCCGCGGGGAAGCGCCGGATCCTGCGCGTCGCCGTCGACAAGGACGGCGGCGTGACGCTGGACGAGGTCGCCGAGGCGACCCGAGAGGTCGACCGGGTCCTCGAGGGCTCCGAGGTGATGGGCGAGCAGCCCTACACGCTCGAGGTCACCTCGCGAGGCGTCGACCGGCCGCTCACGCTGCCCCGCCACTGGCGACGCAACCAGAGCCGGATGGTCAAGGTCACCTTCGCGGACGGCTCGTCCGGCACCGGGCGGATCACCGAGGCCGGCGAGGAGTCGGCGACGGTCGAGATCAGCGGCCGGCCGCGCACCGTCGCGTACGCCGAGGTGAAGAAGGCGCTGGTGCAGGTGGAGTTCAACCGCCGCCCGGCAGACGGCGCCACCGACAACGAGAACGACGAGGAGGCCTGATGGACATCGACATGAGCATCCTGCGGATGCTGGAGCGCGAGAAGGAGATCTCCTTCGACGTGCTCGTCGAGGCGATCGAGCAGGCGCTCCTCACGGCGTACCAGAAGACGCCCGGAGCGCAGGAGAAGTCGCGGGTCGAGCTCGACCGCAAGTCCGGTCACGTGACCGTGCACGCAGCCGAGCTCGACGACGAGGGCAACGTCGTCGGCGAGTACGACGACACGCCTGACGGCTTCGGCCGGATCGCGGCGACGACCGCGAAGCAGATCATGCTGCAGCGCCTGCGTGACGCCGAGGACGACCTCCGGTTCGGCGAGTTCGCCGGCAAGGAGGGCGACATCATCTCGGGGATCATCCAGCAGGGGCGCAACCCCGACGACGTGATGGTCGACCTCGGCAAGCTCGAGGCCCTGCTGCCGACCGGCGAGCGGGTGCCGGGGGAGCGCTACGAGCACGGCACCCGGATCAAGTGCCTGGTGATCTCGGTGCGCAAGGGCATGCGTGGCCCGCAGATCACCCTGTCGCGCTCCCACCCCAACCTGGTGCGCAAGCTGTTCGCGCTCGAGGTCCCCGAGATCGCCGACGGCACCGTCGAGATCGCGGGGGTCGCCCGCGAGGCCGGCCACCGCACCAAGATCGCTGTCCACTCCACCGCGCCGGGCGTCAACGCCAAGGGCGCCTGCATCGGCCCGATGGGTCAGCGCGTCCGCAACGTGATGTCGGAGCTGCACGGGGAGAAGATCGACATCGTCGACTGGTCCGAGGATCCCGCGGAGCTGGTGGCGCACGCGCTGTCGCCGGCACGGGTCACCTCGGTCGAGGTGGTCGACGCCGAGGCGCGCTCCGCACGGGTGGTCGTTCCCGACTTCCAGCTCTCGTTGGCGATCGGCAAGGAGGGCCAGAACGCCCGCCTCGCTGCGCGCCTCACCGGCTGGCGCATCGACATCCGCAGCGACGAGGCACCGGCGGAGCCGGTCGCTCCCGAGCAGCCCTAACGGCGGCCCGTCGCCCGGTTCGGTCAGAACGCCGCGAAGCGGTAGGGTTGTCGCCAGTGGCGCGTGAACGCAGTTCCTCCGCTTGCCCGGATCTTCCGGCCCCTCCAGGCCCGGTCCGGACCTGCGTGGGATGCCGGGCACGGGCCGCCAAGGCTGAGTTGTTGCGGGTGACCGTCGGCTCGGACACGCACGGCCACCCGGCCGTCGTGCCTGATCCGCAGGCCACCACACCTGGCCGCGGGGCGCACCTGCATCCCACGACCGAGTGTTACGAGCTCGCGGTTCGCCGGCGAGCCTTCGCCCGGGCCCTCCGATTCACGGAGGGCGGGCCAGGGCTGAGCAGCGTTCCGCTCGGTGAGTACCTCGACTCCCTGCCAGACCACACCCGTTCGACCGACAGAGACTGGAGCAGCAGCTCATGAGCACTCGATGAGTACTTCGCGATGAGCGTGCACACCCACTAACGGTCTCGAGCACCCCCCGGATTCGGGATCGAGGCCAGAAGGAGAAGCGTGGCTAAGACCCGAGTTCACGAACTCGCCAAGGAGTTCGGAGTCGAGAGCAAGTTCGTTCTCGAGAAGTTCAAGGAGATGGGGGAGTTCGTCAAGTCGGCGAGCTCGACCGTCGAGCTGCCCGCGGAGATGCGTTTCCGCAAGGAGTACGGCGACAAGCTGAAGTCCGAGGCAGCCTCCGCCCCCGCTGAGGCGCCGGCCGCGAAGCCCGCGCCCGCCAAGAAGGCGCCGGCCAAGAAGGCCGCCGTCCCGGCTCCGGACGCCGAGCCCGAGACCCCCGCAGCGCCTGCCGAGGTTGCTGCCGAGGCCCCTGCGGCCGAGGCTGCAC
>JBAWHI010000456.1:0-2897 GCA_049593675.1 Nocardioides sp. | reverse complement strand
GCGGTAGCGTGCGGCTACCGGTCAGGCTGGCTGACCCCGAACCCTCAGGAGAAGCACGTGGCACGCATCGGACTGACAGTGGCCGTGCTCGGCGTCGCAGGTGCGCTCGCCGGCTGCGGAGCGGACTTCGCGGACAGCACCCCCGAGGAGATCGTGGCCGAGGCGAAGGAGGCCATGGGCGACCTGACGTCGGTCAAGGTGTCCGGCACCATCACCAATGAGGGCCAGGAGATCACGCTGGACATCCAGTCCAGCGCCGACGGCGACTGCACCGGCTCGATCGGGATCGACGGCGGGACCGCCGAGCTGCTCGGGGTCGGTGGGTCCACCTGGATGAGGCCGGACGAGGCGTTCTGGCGCACCTTCGCCGGCCCCGGCGCCGAGCAGGTGCTCTCCCTGGTCGGCGAGAAGTGGGTCGTGGTGCCGGCCGACGAGGACTCCTTCAACGAGTTCTGCGACGTCGACGAGCTGCTCGACGAGATGCTCAAGGACGAGGACGACGACGACTCGACCTACTCCACCAGCGGGACCGAGGAGCTCGACGGCCAGGAGGTCGTGGCCGTCGACAACGAGGACGCCGAGGACGGCGACTCGACGGGATACGTGCTGGTCGACGAGCCCCACTACCTGGTCAAGATCGAGAAGACCGATGGTGACAGCACGGGCACCGTCACGTTCTCGGAGTTCGACGAGACGTTCGAGGTCGAGGCGCCGGCCGAGGACGACGTGATCGACCTCGACCAGATCTCGGGCTGACGACGGACGGGCCCGTGATCCTCGAGCACGCGCTGCTCTCGGTGAAGCCCGGCCGCGAGGAGGAGTTCGTGGTCGCCTTCGAAGCGGCGAAGCCGATCATCGCCTCGATGCCGGGCTTCACCGGCCTGAGCCTGTCGCGCTGCCAGGAGCGCCCCGGCACCTTCCTGCTCCTGGTCGGGTGGGAGAGGCTCGAGGACCACACCGTCGGCTTCCGCGGGTCGCCGGAGTACGACGAGTGGCGCCGCCTCCTGCACGGCTTCTACGAGCCGTTCCCGGTGGTGGAGCACTTCGATCGCGTGATCACGGTCTGAGGCGTGAGCGCTCCCAGCATCACAGCTGGGCCGGCGAGACGACCGCCCCGGCGTGGGCGGGCACCCGCAGCGTGGTGCCGTCGAGCGTGACCCCCGCTGGAGTCGCGAAGAGGACCTCGCCCGGATGGTCGAGCTCCAGGACGACCTCCGCGTCGCCGAGGTTCGCCACGACGTGCAGGTCGCCACGCCACATCTCGAAGAGCCGGGAGTCCTCGTCGACCAGGCAGGCGTTGTGGGTGAACGACGGGTCGGTCAGCTCGGGACGTTCGCGGCGCAGCGTGGCGAGGTCGCGGTAGACCGCGAGCAGACGGGCGTGTCGTCCCCCGGTCTGCTCCGACCAGTCCAGCTTCGAGCGCACGAACGTCGCCGGGTCCTGGGGGTCGGGCACCACGGCGGGGTCCCAGCCCATCCGCTCGAACTCGCGGATGCGGCCCTCGGCGGTCGCCGTCCCGAGCTCGGGTTCGGGGTGGGAGGTGAAGAACTGGAACGGCGTCGACGCTGCCCACTCCTCACCCTGGAACAGCATCGGGGTGAACGGTCCGGTCATGGTGAGCAGGGCGGCGCAGGCCAGCTGGTCGTCGTCGAGGGCGTCGGTGATCCGGTCCCCGACGGCCCGGTTGCCGATCTGGTCGTGGTTCTGGCTCGCCACGACCAGCCGCCAGCTCGGCATCGTGCCGACGTCGATCGGACGGCCGTGGTCACGGCCCCGGAACGAGGAGTAGGTGCCGTCGTGGAAGAAGCCTCGCTCGACCACCTTCGCCAGCGCCGAGAGCGGCTCGAAGTCCGCGTAGTAACCGTCGGTCTCGCGGGTCAGGGCGACGTGGACCGCGTGGTGGAAGTCGTCGCTCCACTGGGCGTCGAGACCGTAGCCGCCGGCCTCGCGCGGAGTCACCAGCTGGGGGTCGTTGAGGTCGGACTCGGCGATCAGGGTGAGCGGACGACCCAAGTGGGCCGAGAGTGCGGCCACCTCGATCGCCATCTCCTCCAGCAGGTGCGTGTCGGAGGAGTCGTCGAGCGCGTGCACGGCGTCGAGCCGCAACCCGTCGACGTGGTAGTCCGAGAGCCACATCTCCACGTTGTCGAGGATGTAGCGTCGCACCACCTCCGACCCCTCGCCGTCCAGGTTGACCAGGTCGCCCCAGGTGTTGCTGCCGGACTTCAGGTAGGGGCCGAAGAGGGGGAGGTAGTTGCCCGACGGGCCGAGGTGGTTGTAGACCACGTCCTGGATCACGCCGAGACCGGCGACATGACAGCGGTCGACGAAACGCTGGTAGGCCTCGGGCCCGCCGTACCCCTCGTGGACCGCGTGCCACAGGACGCCGTCGTAGCCCCAGTTGTGGGTGCCGTTGAAGGCGTTGACCGGCATCACCTCGACGAAGTCGACCCCGATCGAGCGCAGGTGGTCGAGCTTCTCGAGGGCGGCGTCGAACGTGCCCTCGGGGGTGAAGGTGCCGATGTGCAGCTCGTAGATCACCGATCCGGCCAGCTGGCGACCGGTCCAGGACTCGTCCCGCCATGGGTAGATGGTGGCGTCGTGGGTGCGCGAGAGACCGTGGACACCGTCGGGCTGACGGCGCGAGAGCGGGTCCGGGCGTGGCGTCTCGTCGTCGTCGATGAGGTAGCCGTAGTCCACCTCCTCGCCCTCCGGGTCGGGCACCGCTCCGATCGGCGACCACCAGTCCGCGTCGTCCTTGACCATGTCGATGGTCTCCCCGGCAGCGACCAGACGCAGGCGGGAGGGGCGAGGGGCCCAGACGTCGAAGGGGCCGTAGGTCATGAGTCCTCCCGGACGAGCAGTGCGACGGGGTGGGTGGTGAGCAGGTCGTCGAG
>JBAWHI010000455.1:0-2917 GCA_049593675.1 Nocardioides sp. | reverse complement strand
CGTTCAGGTCGACGAACTGGGCGGGGGTGATGGCGCCCGCCTCGAGCGCCGACAGCCCGTAGAGGACACCGTCGTTGGCGAACGGGAGCCCCCCGAAGCCATGGCCGGCGGCCTGCTCCTGCGGGGTCCACACCGACGCGGGGCGCGGGCCGAGCTGGTTGACCAACAGGTCGAGCACCGAGCAGCGCACGCCCACCGGGTTGATCTCGGAGTCGTAGCGGGTCGTCGGGTCGCCCGCGACCGGGTCGAGGGTGCCCGGGCAGGCGTGCTCGGGGTTGAGCGCCGACTTGAAGAGGCCCTCGTCCGCGACCACGGCGTTGAGGTGCGAGAGGTGCCCCTCGACGTGGGCCATCTGCGTGGGCAGCCACACCACGCCGGGAGCCCAGCGCGACGGGTCCTCGAAGTAGAGCCGCAGCAGGTGGTAGTCGGCGAACTGTGCACCGGCGGTGAACGTGTCGGGGTACGAGCAGCTGGTGATCAGGCCCTGGTAGATGCCCGGGTAGGCGTTCGCGACGGTGTGCTGCGCGATCGAGCCGCCGGAGCAGCCGGTCCCGATGGTGTAGCGCAGCTCGCCGTACCGCTCCACGAGCCGCTCCTTGGCCATCAGCACCGACTCGGCGTTCATCGCGACCGAGCAGTTGTGGCCGGTGTTGTCGAGCGCCGTGGAGAGGACCGCGAAGCCGAGGCCGAGCGCGGTGACATAGCTCGGCGTCACCGCGGGGACGTCCTCGACGGTGCCGGAGTAGTCGGCGAGCGGCGGGTTGCCGGGAGCGTACGACGCGCCGCAGCCGCCGCCGTGGGTGACGAGCACCTTGTGGTTCCACTGCTCCTGGGGCGCCCACGGCTTCCACCGCCGGCCGGGCTGGAAGAGGGTGATGATCGTGTAGCGATCGCGGTCCTGGAAGCCCTGCTCGCGGCGCACCACGAACGGCACCTCGACTCCCTCGTCGGTGGTCGTGGTCGCGACGTCCGCGGGCGGGTCGTCGGGGTCGTAGGGCTGGAGCGCCGGCGCCAGCGGGTTCGTGGACCGGTAGAGCAGGTCGTAGGTCGCAGGCTGGTTGCACTGCGCGTCGACGGCGCCGTCCTGGCAGCGGTAGTGCTGGGTCTGCGGCCCGGAGAAGATCGGCCCGCCGTTCGGGTGGTTGACCACGACGATGCGGCCCGGGGTCGTGCGACGGGCGGTGGCCCGGATGACCGTGCGACCGACGGCGAGACCCTTCACCAGTCCGACGAACCTCCCGTTGTCGCGGACGGCGAAGCGGCGGGTGACGTCGCGACCGCCGGCGGTGACGCGCACCTGGCGCGGCTTCACCTTCTTCGGGATGCGGACGGCCACCAGCACGTCTCCCCCGGAGACCAGGTCGGCCCGGTTCGAGAGCACCTGGACCACCAGGCGGCCGCGCGAGCCCGCATCGGCCTGCGCCGGGGCGACCGTGACGATGGCCAGCGGGGGCGTCAGCAGGGATGCCAGGAGGGCCAGCAGCAGGAGGAGGCGGGTTCGCATGCCTGCCCAACGAGCGTCCGCGGCCGGGGTCACCCCGGGGGACTGGACCAGCGGCCCGGATGTAACGCGGGGTTATGGGCTCTGGTGCTCCGAAATTTCGGGGTACCAGAAGCCATAACCCCGCGTTACAAGCGGCGGGCGCGATCGCTCAGGGGGCGGCGAGCAGCTCCCGGACGCGCGGGACGACCTGGGTGCCGTAGAGCCGGATCGACTCCAGCCGCTCCTCGTGGGGCAGGGTGCCGACGGCGTACTTGAGCTGGAAGCGGGACAGGCCGAGGGTCTGCATCGACCAGGCGATCTTCTGGGCGACGGTCTCCGGGGAGCCGACGAACAGGGCGCCCTTCGAGCTGGCGCCCTGCTCGAACTGGAGCCGCGAGTAGGGGCCCCAGCCGCGCTCCTGGCCGATCTTCGTGAAGGCCGCGGCCTGGTGCGGATACATCTGCTCGCGCGCGAGGTCGTCGGTCGCGGCGACGTGGCCGGGGCTGTGCATCGAGATCGGCCGGGCGCCGTGCTCGTGGTGCGCGAGCGCCCGGTGGTAGAGCTCGACGAGCGGAGCGAACTGCTCCGGCGAGCCGCCGATCACGGCGAGGACGAGCGGGAGGCCGTACGACGCGGCGCGCACCACCGACTCGGGCGTGCCGCCGACCCCCACCCAGGCGGCCAGGCCGTGCTCGGTCCGCGGGTGGACCGAGACGCCCGCGAGCGGCGGCCGGACCGAGCCCTCCCACGTCACCGGCTGCTCGGTCAGCAGCCGGGCGAACAGGTCGAGCTTCTCGGAGAACAGCCGCTCGTAGTCGTCGAGGTCCAGCCCGAAGAGCGGGAACGACTCGGTGAACGAGCCTCGCCCCAGCGTGACCTCGGCACGTCCCCGGGAGACCGCGTCGAGGGTGGCGAAGCGCTCCATCACCCGGATCGGGTCGTCGGACGACAGCACGGTGACCGACGTCCCGAGCCGGATCCGGCGGGTGCGGCCGGCGATCGCCGCGAGCACGACGTCGGGGGCGCTGATCGCGAAGTCCGGCCGGTGGTGCTCACCGACCCCGAAGAAGTCGAGACCGACGGCGTCGGCGAGCTCCGCCTCCGCCACCACTTGGCGGATCGCCTCCGCGGGGTGCAGCGGGTCGCCGTCGGGTCCGAGCCCGACGTCTCCGAACGTGTCGAGCCCGAACGACGGGTCCTGCGGTGTGCCCAGCACGACGTGGTCCATTGAGTCATCATCGAACCATGGCCCGCCGACCGCTCCCCCGGACCCTCCCTGCAGCGCTGCGCCGAGCCCTGCTGGCGGGGCTCGTCCTCGGCACCGTCCTCAGCGCGGTCCCCGGCGCAGTCGCCGGCCCAGCACTCAGCCCAGCACTCAGCCCAGTCCCCGGCGCTGCACCCGGCGCAGGCCCTGGCGCAGGCCCTGGCGCAGGC
>JBAWHI010000454.1:0-5302 GCA_049593675.1 Nocardioides sp. | reverse complement strand
GCGGGACCGACACCGAGCGTGTACGGCTCCCACCACTCCTCGACCGTCACCTAGGGGACGGTGACCGGTCTCGGCCGCCGTTGTCGTCGAAACACCACAGGTGGCCCTTCTGGGATCGGGATCGGGGCCATCTCAGGTGTCTCGACGCCCCATGATCAGCCGAGGTTGGCACGGGTTGCGATGAGTTCTCGGCGACCGAGCGGTCGGACCTGCATGCCTGAGATCAGCACCTGCCTGTGGTTCGACGACGACCTGATGGAGGCGGTCGAGTTCTACACCGGGGTCTTCCCCCACTCCGAGATCCGCGGGGTGTCGTACTACGACGACGGACGCGTGCTCGCCGCCGAGTGGACCCTCGACGGGCGCCACTTCCGCGGGATCAACGGCGGGCCGGACCACGCCGGCTTCACCGAGACGATCTCGCTGAGCGTCGCCTGTGCCGACCAGACCGAGGTCGACTACTACTGGGACACCCTCGTCGCCGGCGGCCGGCCGGACGCCTGCGCCTGGCTCCAGGACCGGTTCGGCCTGTCCTGGCAGATCGTCCCGACCCGGCTCTACGAGCTGCTCTCCGACCCGGATCCTGCCCGGGCCCGGGCCGCGACCGAGGCGATGATGGGGATGCAGCGGATCGTCATCGCCGACCTCGAGGCAGCTGCCGACGCCGCCACTCGCCGGTGAGAGCCGCGGGGCACGTACGGTCGGGGTGGTGAGCTCGTCCCCCTGGCAGCGCGTCGCCCTGGCCATGTTCGCCGTGGGGTGGGGAGCCAACCAGTTCTCCCCGATGCTGCTGGCCTACCGCGACGAGCTCGGCATGTCCGCGCAGGCACGGGCGCTGCTCTTCGCCCTGTACGCCGTCGGACTGATCCCCGCCCTGCTGGTCGGCGGAGCCGCCTCGGACCGGTGGGGGCGGCGGGCCGTCGTGCTCCCGTTCGTGGCCCTCTCCCCCGTGGCGACGGCGGTCCTGATCATCGGCCACGACTCGCTCCCGGGGCTGGCGGTCGCGCGGCTGCTGGCCGGGCTGAGCTCGGGCGTGGTGTTCGGCGCCGCGAGCGCCTGGGTCGCCGACCTCTCCGAGGGAGACGCTCCGGGGGCCGCTGCCCGCCGGGCCGCACTGGCGCTGTCGGCCGGGTTCGCCCTCGGGCCGCTCATCACCGGCGTCGTGGCCGAGCTCTCGGCATACCCGGTCACCGTGCCCTACCTCCCCCACCTGCTGCTCGGCGTCGCCGCGCTGGTCTGGCTGCTCCCGGTGCGCGGCTCCCGCCCCGAGCCTGCCGTCCACCGGCCGCTGCTGAGCCTGCCGGCAGTCACGCGCCAGCGCCGCTTCCTGCTCTGCGTCGCCCCGATGGCGCCGTGGGTCTTCGCCTGCGCGGCGATCTCCTTCGCCTACCTGCCCAGCGTCGTCGGCGCCGACAGCGGCGGGGCGCTGGCGTTCGCCGGCGTGCTCACCGGGCTCACCCTCGGCACCGGGGTCGCGATCCAGCCGCTGGCCCGCCGGCTCGACGACCGGAAGGCGCTGCTTGCTGGCCGGGTCGGGATGCTCGCGACCGTGCTCGCGCTCCTCATCGGCATCGCTGCCGTCGGCGCGGACACCCGTTGGCTGCTGCTCGTGGCCGCACCGGTCTTCGGGGCCGGCTACGGCTGCGGTCTGGTGTCCGGCCTGCGCGAGACCGAGCGGCTGGCACCGCCCGACCAGCGCGGCGCGGTCGTCGCGGCCTTCTACGCGCTGACCTATCTCGGCTTCTTCGCGCCCTACCTGCTGGGCGCGGTCGCCGCCACCGGCCTCGGACCGAACGGCGCGCTGCTGGTCGCCGGTGCTGCGGCACTGGTGAGCCTGCTGGTGGCGAGCCTGGCCGGGCGCGAGGGCCCGACCGTGACGACCGACACACGATCGGTCCGTGCTCCGCGGGTCTAGCCTGATCCCATGAGCGAGGAGACCGCGCCGTACGGCACCGGACCAGCCCGAGCCGGCGCCGAGGCGCCCGCACCGATCAAGCGGATCCGGACCCACCACCTGCGCGAGATGAAGCAGCGCGGCGAGCGGTTCGCGATGCTCACCGCCTACGAGCAGTACGCCGCGCAGACCTTCGACGAGGCCGGCATCGAGGTCCTCCTGGTCGGTGACAGCGCCTCCAACAACGTCTTCGCCAACGAGACCTCGCTCCCCGTGACCGTCGACGAGCTGATCCCGCTCGCACGAGCGGTCTCCCGCTCGGTCCGTCGCGCGCTGGTCGTCGCCGACCTGCCCTTCGGCTCCTACCAGGCGTCCCCCGAGCAGGCCTACCTCACCTCGGTCCGCTTCATGAAGGAGGCGAACGCGCACGCCGTGAAGCTCGAGGGCGGTGTCGAGATGGCGTCCCAGGTCCGCAAGCTCACCGAGGGCGGCATCCCGGTGATGGCGCACATCGGCTTCACCCCGCAGTCCGAGCACAACCTCGGCGGCTACCGGGTCCAGGGCCGCGGCGACGCCGCCAAGATGGTCGTCGAGGAGGCCCTGGCGATGGAGGAGGCCGGCGCCTTCGCCGTCGTCATGGAGATGGTCCCCGGCGACGTCGCCGCCGAGGTCACCGCCTCGGTCGCGATCCCCACGATCGGCATCGGCGCAGGCCCCCAGTGCGACGGGCAGGTGCTCGTCTGGCAGGACGCCTTCGGGCTGCGCACCGGCCGGATGCCTCGGTTCGTGCGGCAGTACGCCGACCTGCACGGCGTACTTCTCCAGGCGGCGCAGGACTATGCGGCCGATGTGAAGGCCGGGACCTTCCCGGCTGACGAGCACACGTTCTGAGTGAGTTGCCTCGGGGCGTGGTCGCCACCAGTGACCTGCTCGTCGACGTCCGGGGCTCCCAGCGGTTCCTCGGTGAGGACGTCAGCACCGCGTTTTGCGTTGGTCGAACGTTCGACCAACGAGAAAGCGACCCCGGACCGGCGTAGCGTGCCTCGCATGCGCAGCCTGGCCCTCGGGGTCCTGACCGTCCTCGTCGCGATGACGACCGCCCCGGCGACACAGGCTCAGAGCCCGTCGCCCGACGAGCGCGCGGCGTACCCGGCGCTCAAGACCAAGCGTCTGGTCACCGGGCTCGACAAGCCCTGGGACGTGCGACCGATCGGCGACGGCCGGCTGATCTTCACCGAGCGCGACCGCGCCACGGTGTCGATCTGGGCCGAGGGCCGCACGCGCACGGTGCGGAACTTCCCCACCGACTCGGTGTGGGTCTCCGGCGAGACCGGCCTGATGGGCCTCGATGTCTCCCCGCGCTTCGCGCGCACGCCCGTCTTCTACACCTGCCAGGGCGGCTCCACGAGCGGCGGCGGCCACGACGTGCGGGTGATGCGGTGGCGCCTCAACGATGCCCTGACCCGGGTCACGCGCAGTCAGCGCCTCCTGGGCGGCCTCCCGGCGACCAGCGGGCGGCACGGCGGCTGCCGGCTCCTGGCGGTCGGCGACCGCCTGTACGTCGGCACCGGCGACGCGGCGACCGGGAGCAACCCGCGCGACAAGACGTCGCTCGGTGGCAAGACCCTGTGCCTGAAGGCGAAGGGTGGTCGCCCCTGCGGGGACAACCCGTTCATCCGCGCCGACAACCACAACCAGCGCTACGTCCACACCTACGGCCACCGCAACGTCCAGGGCCTCGACCGGCGCCGCAACGGCACCCTGTGGTCGGTCGAGCAGGGCACCTACCGCGACGACGAGGTCAACCTGCTCCGCACGGGCGGCGACTACGGCTACCACCCGGTCCCCGGCTACAACGAGAGCGTCCCGATGACCGACCGGTCCCTGCCCGGTCGCCAGCGTGGCGCCGTGTGGCGCTCGGGCAGCCCGACGCTGGCCACCTCGGGCGGTGGCTTCGTCTACGGCAAGCGACTGGGGCGCTACCACGGGACGTTCGCCGTCGCGGCGCAGAAGGCCGAGCGGGTCGTCTTCCTCGACCTCTCCCGCGCCGGCAAGCTCACGGGCGTGCACGTGCCGCGGAAGCTGCGGCAGTTCGGACGGATCCGCACCGTCGTCGACGGACCCGGCTCGGTGTTCTACCTGACCACCGACAACGGCGGCGGCGACGACGCGATCGTGGCGGTTCGTCCGCGCCGCTGACGGCGGCTTGGTCCGTTCGGGCATCATGCCCCCGTGGACACACAGACCCTCGTCAACCTGGGCCTGGTGATCGGCTTCATCCTCATCGGCGGCGTGTTCGCCGGGACCGAGATCGCCCTGGTGTCCCTGCGCGAGGGCCAGATCGACGCCCTCGAGCAGAAGGGCGGACGGTCGGCTCGGGTGGCCGCGGTCGCCCGCGACCCCAACCGGTTCCTCGCGGCGGTCCAGATCGGCGTCACCGTCGCCGGCTTCTTCTCGGCGGCGTACGGCGCCTCGACCCTCGCGCCCGACTTCGCCCCCGTCCTCGAGGGCCTGGGCCTCGGCGAGGACGAGGCGCAGACGGCCGCGCTGATCCTGCTCACGCTCTTCATCGCCTACCTCTCCCTGGTGCTCGGCGAGCTCGTGCCCAAGCGCCTCGCCCTGCAGCGCGCGCAGGGGGTCGCCTCGGTCGTCGGCGCCCCGCTCGACCGCTTCGCCCAGCTGATGCGCCCGGTCGTCTGGCTGCTGTCGGTCTCGACCAACGGCGTCGTCCGGGTCCTCGGCGGCGACCCGCACGCCAAGGCCGAGGAGCTGAGCGAGGAGGAGCTGCGCTACCTCGTCGACCAGCACGAAGGGCTAGCCGAGGACGAGCGCAGGATCCTCACCGACGTCTTCGACGCGGGCGACCGCACCCTCACCGAGGTGATGCGTCCACGCCGCGACGTCGTCTTCCTCCCGATCGCCGCGAGCGTCGGGGACGCCGTGAC
Organism: Nocardioides sp.; assembly: GCA_049593675.1. GTDB lineage: Bacteria > Actinomycetota > Actinomycetes > Propionibacteriales > Nocardioidaceae > Nocardioides. The sequence continues at coordinate 463 of JBAWHI010000454.1, read as the reverse complement.
GCTCGCGCAGGCGCAGCCCTACTCCCGCTTCCCGGTGGTCGACGACGGCCTCGACGACGTCCGTGGCTTCGTGCACGTCCGCGACCTGCTCGGTGTGGACGCCGGCAGCGGGATCCGCACCCTGGTCCGGCCGATCCCCTTCCTGCCGGAGACCAATCGGGTGCTCCCGTCGCTGACGCGGATGCGCAACGAGGGCAGCCACATCGCCGTGGTCCTCGACGAGTACGGCGGGACCGACGGCATCGTGACGCTCGAGGACCTCGTCGAGGAGCTGGTGGGCGAGATCCGCCACGAGGACCACCAGGAGCCGCCGCTCGAGGACGGCGCCGATCTCGCCGCCGGGCTGACCATCGAGGACTTCTCGGAGCGCAGCGGCGTCGTCCTCGAGGACGGGCCCTACGAGACGGCGGCGGGCTTCGTGCTCCACCAGCTCGGCCGGATCGCCGAGGTCGGGGATGCCGTC
>JBAWHI010000453.1:0-3759 GCA_049593675.1 Nocardioides sp. | reverse complement strand
GGCTGGGTCTTCCGGCACCGGGTCGTGGTCGCCGCCATGGTGACGTCGCTGGTCGTCGGCGTGCTGATGATGGGCATGACGTCCTACATCCCCCTCTACGGGCAGGCCGTGCTCGGCCACGGTGCCGCCGCGTCCGGGCTCGCCCTGGCCGCGATCGCTCTCGGCTGGCCGCTGGCGGCGTCGAACTCCGGCCGGCTCTACCTCACCATCGGCTTCCGCCGCACGATGCTGATCGGGGGCGTGGTCGCCGTCGCCGGGGCGTCCCTCCTGCTGCTCCTCGACCGGGACAGCTCGATCCTGATGCTGGCCGCGCCCTGCTTCGTCCTGGGCCTGGGCTTCGGACTGCTCTCCAGCCCGGCGATCATCGCCGCCCAGTCGGCGGTCTCCTGGGACCGCCGAGCGGTCGCGACCGGGTCGACGATGTTCGCTCGATCCATCGGGAGCGCCGTCGGTGTCGCGGTCTTCGGGGCGATCGTCAACGGCATCGTGGCCACCCGGCTCGGCCGCGGGGTCCCCGACCTCGAGCACCTCACGCCGGCGGTCCTCGAGCCGGCGATCAACGCGGTCTTCGCCGCCTCCGCGATCGTGGCTCTCGCCCTGCTCGGCGTCGGCCTGCTGATGCCGAGCCGGATCCCGGCGCCCGACGAGAGCCGATGACCGGCCGGGGGCTGAGTGCAGGCATGCCTTGCTTGCGAGCGCACCCCGGCGGGCGTTGGATGCGGTCATGACCGCGGAGCTCGATGTCCCTGTCGGACCGCACGACGACGAGCCGCACCACCCGGGCGGGCTGAACAACCGGCTCAACTGGCTGCGTGCGGCCGTGCTGGGCGCGAACGACGGCATCGTCTCCACCGCCGGCATCGTGCTAGGCGCCGCGGGCGCCACGAGCGACCGGCCCGCCATCGTGATCGCCGGCGTGGCCGGCCTCGCCGCGGGTGCGATGAGCATGGGGGCGGGGGAGTACGTCTCGGTCAGCACCCAGCGCGACTCCGAGCTCGCGCTGCTGGCCAAGGAGCGCCGGGAGCTGCGCGACGAGCCCGAGGAGGAGCTCGCCGAGCTGGCCGGGATCTACGTCGAGAAGGGGCTCGACGAGGCGCTCGCCCTCGAGGTCGCCGTGGCCCTCACGGAGAAGGACGCGCTCGGGGCGCACGCCGAGGCCGAGCTCGGGATCGACCCCGATGACATCTCGAGTCCCTGGCACGCCGCACTGGCCTCGATGCTCGCGTTCACCGTCGGTGCGCTGCTGCCGCTGCTCACGATGATCCTGGGGTCGGCCGCGATCAGGATCTGGCTGACGGTGGCGACGGTGGTCGCTGCGCTCGCGGTCACCGGCTTCGTCAGCGCTCGCCTCGGCTACGCGAAGCCGGGCCGGGCCGTGCTGCGCAACGTCGCGGGTGGCCTGTTCGCGATGGCGGTCACCTATGCGATCGGCTCGGCCCTGGGCACCCAGATCGGCTGATGCGCCTCTTCGCTGCGCTGATCCCGCCCGAGGAGGCGGTCGAGCACCTCGAGGCGTTCCTGGACGTACGCCGAGCGGCGGCGCCGCTGCGCTGGGCGGATGCCGAGCAGTTCCACGTCACCGTGGCCTTCCTGGCCGAGGTCGAGGAGCGACGACTCGACGACCTGGTCGAGGGGCTCGCGAGAGCCGCCGCCAGGCGCACCGCCTTCACGACAGCGGTCGCGGGCGGTGGAGCCTTCCCGGACGCCGGCCGGGCCCGGGTGCTGTGGGCCGGCCTCGAGCTCGACGACGACGGACGGACCGAGATCGAGCGGCTGGCGACCGGGTGCCGCGCGGCGGCCAACCGCGCCGGCGTACCCGTCGACGGGCAGCGCTTCCGGCCCCACCTGACCATCGCCCGTGCCGGTCGGCCCACCGAGGTGTCGAGCTGGGTGCGGCTGCTCGACGGGTACGCCGGCCCGCGGTGGGCCGCCGACCGGGTGAGCCTGATCGCCTCGCACCTCGGCGAGGGGCCCCGCGGCCGACCGCGCTACGAGCTGCTCGAGGAGCTCCCGCTCGCGGGGTGAGCTCCGATCCGGCGCAGCGCGGCGATCAACGCGGCGTCCGGCGGCTCGGCGCCGTCCTGGATCTCCTGCACGACGTCCTCCGGCAGCCGGTCGAGCCCCCGGACCTCCTCGTGCAGACGCTCCATGGTCGCGTCGAGGGAGTAGGCCGTCTGGGCCGCTTCGTGCAGGCCGGCGAGCAGCTCGGCGGGCACGTCTCGCCGGTACTTGTAGTAGATCTTGTGCTCGAGGCTGGCCCAGAAGTCCATGGCGACGGTGCGGAACTGCACCTCGACCAGCACCGGCCGCGGCCCCTCGGACAGGAACACCGGCACCTCGACGAGCCCGTGCAGGCTCCGGTAGCCGTTCGGCTTCGGGTCGCGGATGTAGTCGCGGACCTCGACGATCGTGATGTCGGGCTGGCGCGCGAGCAGGTCGAAGACCTGGTAGACGTCGGAGGTGAAGCTGCAGACCACCCGGACCCCCGCGATGTCGGTGACCTTGGCGCGCACCTCGTCGAAGGTCGGACGGTCGTCGAGGGAGAGGCCCTTGCGCTGGATCTTCTCCAGCAGGCTCTGGGCCGACTTGAGGCGCGACGAGACCGTCTCGATCGGGTTGTAGTCGTGGAGGTGCAGGAACTCGTCGCGCAGGATGTTCATCTTGGTGACGATCTCGTCCATGCCGAACCGGTGCTCGAGCATGAAGCGCCGGAACTCCTCCTCGCTCGAGGGCGTCGTGCTCACCCGACCAGCCTACGAACGGGGCGTGAGCCGACCCGGGCCGGCTGCGGGTCCTCCACCGAGAGCCGCCGGACTCGGCTAGGTTGCGACGGGTGAAGATCGCAGTGGCGAGAGAGGCCCGCGAGGGCGAAGCGCGGGTCGCGATGGTCCCGGAGCTGGTCGGCAAGCTGACCGGGCTGGGCTACGAGGTGCTGGTGGAGCCCGACGCCGGCCGGCACGCGCTGATCCCCGACGAGGACTACGAGGCGGCAGGGGCGAGCGTGGACGCCGCCGCCGTGGAGCAGGCCGACGTCCTGGCCTGCGTGCAGCCGCCCTCGACCGATGCGGTGCGCCGGCTGCGGCCCGGCGCCGCGACGGTGTCGTTCCTGCCGACCGGTGCGGAGCCGGAGGTCGTGACCGCCCTGCGCGACGCGGAGATCACGTCGTTCGCGATGGAGCTGGTGCCGCGGATCTCGCGGGCGCAGTCGATGGACGCCCTGTCCTCGCAGGCGCTGGTGTCCGGCTACCGGTGCGCGGTCGTGGCGGCCGGGATGCTGCGTCGCTTCTTCCCCCTGAACATGACGGCGGCCGGCACCGTGCCCCCGGCTCAGGTGGTGGTGCTCGGCGCCGGGGTCGCGGGTCTGCAGGCGATCGCGACCGCGAAGCGGCTGGGTGCGGTGGTGAAGGCCTACGACGTGCGCGCGGCCGCGGCGGAGGAGATCCGCTCGATGGGCGCCCAGGCGATCGACCTGGAGCTCGACACGCTCGACGGCTCGGGCGGCTACGCCCGGGAGATGACCGAGGAGCGGGCCGCGCTGCAGATGGAGCGGCTGGCGCCGTACGTCGCCGCCGCGGACGCGCTGATCACCACCGCCGCCGTGCCGGGCCGGACCGCTCCGCTGCTGGTCACCCGCGCGATGGTCGAGCAGATGTCGCCCGGCTCGGTCGTGGTCGACCTGGCCGCGGAGACCGGCGGCAACGTCGAGGGTGCGGTCGCGGGCGAGGTGGTGCGGGTCGGCAACGCCCAGGTGTGGGGCGG
>JBAWHI010000452.1:0-4380 GCA_049593675.1 Nocardioides sp. | reverse complement strand
CTCGAGGTCGGCGCGGGCCTGGAGCTCCTCCGCGGTCCCCTCCGCGACCGGGCTCAGACCCTTGACCCCCCGGGGCGCGTCGTCGGTCACGAACAGCTGGTAGCCGGTGGGTGCGCCGATGAAGGTGAGGTCGACCGAGCTGACGGGGAACTCGCCGCCGAGGTCGAGGATCAGCCCGACGCCGTCCTTGAGCCCCCCGGGGCCGAAGTTCTGCCGGTAGGTCAGCGTCGACCAGGCGGTCCCGGGCTTGCCGTCCACGGCCAGTGGGGTCAGCTCGGGGTTCTCCTCGAAGGGCGCGGAGCCCTGCGGGTCGAAGTCGCTCGCCGTCACGCCGCCGATCACCTGTGCCGACGGCGTCGCCGACGGTGTCGGGCTGGTGGAGCCCTCGTCGACCCCGGGGATCGAGCCGAGCGGACTCCTGCCGCGGCCGAGGTTGTAGGCGACCACGATCGCGAGCAGCAGGAGCAGGCAGGCACCGATCACCGCCGCGAGCCGCAGCCAGCTGCGACCGGGCACCTCGGGCGCGGGTTCGTCGACCGCCGGGGTCAGACCGGTGCCGGTGCTCGGACCGGTGCTCTCCCAGGGCCAGTACGTCGCACCGCCCGCCGACGTCGCGGGGACGGGTCGCCGGGGCGTGCGTGCCTCGCCCGAGGCGGGCTCGGGGGCGAACAGCGGCCGCTCGGGCGGCTCCTCGAAGGGGGGCGGAGGCGGCACCGGGTCGGCGCGCGCCGCCAGCCAGGACACGTCGTCATCGTCCTCGCCGAAGATCGGCAGGCCGGCCTGCGTGGGCAGCTCCGGGCCGGATGCGGCGGCGGGTGGACCGGGCGCTGCCCCAGGTCCGGCCCCAGGTCCGGCCCCAGGTCCGGCCTCGGGGTCGGTGTCCGCCTCGAGCTCGGACCCAGGCTCCGTGTCGGTGTCCGGCTCGGTGTCGGTTGCCTCCGGCTCGGGATCGGCCTCGTGCTCGGGATCGGGCTCGGGGTCGGGGGCGGGGTCGAGATGGTGGGCCGGCGGATCGGGCAGCGCCGGCAGCGTGATCGTCTCGGTCAGGTCGCGGTGGCCGGCGGCCGCCTCCGCCTCGGCCAGGCCGGTCGGGTCGCCGACGAACACGGCCAGGTAGTCCGCGATGCCCCGGGCGGTCGCCAGGTCGTGGGTCTCGCGCAGGCGGGAGCCGTCGGAGCCGGCGTAGGGGTTGACGACCTCGTCGCACAGCACGTCGAGCGGGCGTGGGATGCCGGCGCGCACCTGTCGGGGGCGCAGCACCCGTCCCGAGACGACGGGAGCAGCGGGGACCTGGGAGGGCGACGGGCCCGGCCAACGGCCGGTCAGCGCGGCGTACAGGAGCCCACCGAGGTCGGTGACGTCGGTGCTCTCACGACCGGGCCCGATCCCGAACATCGCGGCATCCACGGCGAAGCCGATCAGCCGCACCGCACCGGCGTGGTCGACGAGCACGTTCTCGGGCACCAGGCGACCGTGGGGGACGCCCGCCTCGTGGCCGACCGCGATCGCGGAGGCCACCTCGGAGACCAGCCAGGCGGCCCGACGCGCCGTGAGGGGACCCTCGGCCGCCAGCATGATGTCGAGCGAGTCGCCCGAGCCCCACTCGTTGACGACGTAGACGAGCGATCCGGTGCGATCGGCGTCGAGCACCCGCAGCAGCCGCCGGTCGTGGATGGTGGCGGAGCGCTTGGCCGCGGCCAGCAGGGCGGGAGCGAGGGGGTCGCTCGCGGCGATCACGTGCAGCGCGACGTGGCGCTCGAGCACCCGGTCGTGGGCGCGCCAGAACCGCCCGCCGCTGCTCTCGGTGAGCAGGTCGACCAGGCGATAACGGTCGGCGAGCACGTCGCCGGGCCGGATCGAGCTCGGCACGCAACTCCCCTCGTCGTGTCCCGGACATGGCCATCGTAGGGCGCGCTAGGGCCGGCGGAGGACAGGGAGTCGGCGGGTGAGCGTGTCGACCACCGCTGTGACCTCTCGAAGTCGCAGGACGCGGGCCAGCGCGATCAGCACGACCGCGTCCACCCCACCGACGACCAGCAGCCGGACGAGGGCGAGCAGCCAGCCCGGCTCGTCGTTCACGAGCGTGAGGAGGGCGGCCGTCGCTGCTGCGAGGGCCGTCGCGGCGGCCGCGGCGATCGCCAGCCGGAGCAGGAAGCGCACCAGCGTCGGGGTGCGCAGCCCGCCCAGGAGCCGGCGCAGCACGGCGTAGGAGATGAGCGACCCCACGAGGTACGACGCGCTGTAGGCGAGCACCAGGGCCGGAGTGGTCTCGGCGGCGGTCGCGGCCCGGACCAGCAGCACGGCGACGACGACGTTGGTGACCGCGACCGCGCACTGGATCCAGAACACGGTGCGGGTCAGCTCGAGCGCGTAGAACCCGCGCAGCATCAGGTAGTGGACGGTGAAGAACACCAGGCCGATGCCGAACAGGGCGAGCGACGGGGCGAAGGTGTCGAACGCGTCCGCGGCGGCGCCGTACCCCCAGATCACGTGGGAGAGGTCGGTGGCGATGACCGGCAGGAGCAGGGCGAACGGCACCACGACCGCGAGCGCGGTGCGCAGGGTCTCCGACAGCGACCGGGCCATCGCGGTGCGATCGCCGGCGGCGGCGCGCGAGGACAGCCCCGGCAGGATCGCGGTGGCCAGGGAGACCGTCACCACCGAGTGCGGCACCATCACGATGAGGAACGTGTAGGCGTAGACGGTGTAGCCGGTGCCGTCGCCCGCCGACGCGGGGCCGCTCGACGCGAGCCGGACGACGACGGTGTAGGCGATCTGGTTGACGATGACGAACAGGACCGTCCACACCGCCAGTCGCAGGGTGTGGCCCAGGCCGGTGTGCCGGAAGTCGAAGCGCGGCCGGTAGCGGACGCCGGACGCACGCAGGTAGGGCACCAGGACGGCGAACTGCGCCACGATGCCGAGGGTGGCCCCGAGCCCGAGCATCAGCTCCTGCCCGGGGGTGAACGCACCGAAGACCTCGGCGCCCTGGGCCGGCCCGAACACGAACAGGTACAGGACCAGGACGCCGACCGAGATCACGTTGTTGGCGATCGGCGCCCACATCATCGGGCCGAACCGGCCGCGTGCGTTGAGGACCTGCCCGACCAGGACGAACATCCCGTAGAAGAAGACCTGGGGCAGGCACAGCCGGGCGAAGTCGATGATCGACTGGCGCTGCGCGGCGAGCTCCGGGTCGTCGTAGTCCGGGGAGAGGTAGATCTCCATCACCCACGGCGCGGCGACGACCAGGAGCACGGTGACGAACCCCAGGAACAGGGCGGCCAGGGTGACGATCCGGCTCAGGTAGGCGGCGCCACCGTCGGCGTCGTTGCGCATCGACCGCACCAGCTGGGGCACCAGCACCGCGTTGAACACGCCGCCCGCAAGCAGGATGTAGAGCATGTTCGGGATCGTGTTGGCGATGTTGAACAGCTCCGCGTGCAACGAGGCGCCGAGCGCGGCGGCCAGCAGGGCGGACCGGACGAACCCGCTCATCCGCGAGACGATCGTGCCGGCGGCCATCACCGCGCTGTTGGCGAGGACCCGTTGCTGCTCGGCCTCCTGGGCCGGCTCCGGGGCGGGCTCCGGGGCGGGCTCGGACCGGTGGGGATCGGTCTGTCCGGGGACGCCCTCCTCGCCGGGTCCCTCGCTCATCCGCGCCTCGCCGTACGGATCCGGCGGAACAGGCGCACGACGATCGCGCCGAAGAGCAGGGCGACGCCGGTGCCGATGATCAGCCAGATGACGTTGCTGACCCGGTTCGACCGGATCGGGAGCTCGTCGGAGGAGCCGATGGGGACGCCGTCGATGTCGGTCAGCTCGAGGGTGAGGTTGCGGATCCCGACCGCTGCCGACGAGGCGTCGAGGAGCACGGTCGTGCGGCTGTCGGGTGCGAGCTCGATGGTGTCGGTCGGCACCGAGACCTCCAGCGGCGCCTCGGCGACGGCACGGATCCGGACGCTGACCGGATGGTCGAGGGCGTTGGTCACCACCGTCGCGAAGCGACCGCTGCCGCTGGAGAGGATGACCGCCGGGGGAGCGTCGATGCGGACCGATCGGAGCCGGGTGTCGATCCAGCTCCGGGACGCGCCGGCGGAGGTCATGCCCCGGGAGGGATCCGCCCGATCGGCGTACGAGACGTCGCTGAGCGCCTCGTCGCGGACCTCGGAGGCGACCAGGTCGTTGCGGGTGAGCAGGTTCTGCAACGACTCACCCGCGCGCACCAGGTCGTCGGCGGCCGCGAACGACGAGGCGTCGAGCTCGAGGGCCGCCTGCTCCTCGGGATAGTCGAGCCGCTCGACGGGGACCTCCCGGGCGGTCCGGGCGGTCGCGTCGGCCACCGAGGCGAGGTTGAGCCACTCCAGGTCGTCGAAGCCC
>JBAWHI010000451.1:0-1699 GCA_049593675.1 Nocardioides sp. | reverse complement strand
GCTCGTCGAGGACATCTCCGCCCGCCCCGGCCGCGAGGGCTCCACGCTGGTCAACCTCGGCCAGTCGGGCTGGGACAGCACGGCCATGGTCGAGGGCCAGGACGGCACCCCGTCCCCGCTGGCCCAGGGCGTCGACGCCGCCCGCACGGCCGCCCCGGGCGCGGTGCTGGCCACGGTGCTGATCGGCTCGAACGACCTCTGGTACGTCTACCAGTACGGGGAGCAGGACCCGACGCCGAGCGCCGACGAGGACGCCCTCGTCGCCACCTACCGCACCAACCTGGAGCGCGCGGTCCGGGAGATGCAGGCCGCCGGGGCCGTCGTGGTCCTCGGGCTGCCCGACGACCAGTCCCTGCGCCCCATCTCCGTCGACGTCGCCCGCCTCAACGAGCAGCTCTCCGACGTCACCCAGGAGGAGGTCGGGAAGATGTCGGCGCTGTCGAAGCGGCTCGGCGAGGTCGTGGAGGAGGTCGCCGACGCCAACGACCTGCGGACCGTCGACACGAACGACCCGTTGTGGGCCGACCCGGCGCGGATGGCCGACGACGGCATCCACCCCAACGCCGCCGGCTACGCGCAGATGGCGACGGCGTGAGCGGAGGCGATCGACCCGCTGTTGTAGGACTTCGTCACCTTCAACACCGATCGGCGGGCCGACTCGAACGAGTGGGTCAGGCGCGCAGCGCTCCGCGGGTCTGGTTAGCCTCCAGAGGATTCGAGCAAAGGCCGTAGGGAGATCAGGTGGCTGACGGTGTGACCGACGAGCAGGTCGAGAAGGCCTACAAGGTCTTCCTCAAGTACTCCGACGTCAGTTCGCCGCAGGAGGCGGTCAAGGACCTCGAAGCGATCGGAATGGCGCCGGAGCTGATCCGACGGGTCCGGGACAAGCACGAGGCCGAAACCATTCGGATCCGCAACCTCGACGAGCCGCCGTCGGTGTGGATCAATGGGCGCACCACCTGGTACACCGGTCCGGACATGACGAAGGACCGCAACTGGCCGGCGATCGTCAAATCTATGCAGAAGAAGGGATTCGGCGACGCGAACATCGAGTCGGTCGACGCCGCGTCCACGAAGATCCTGGCCCTCCTCGACCACCCGAAGCAGGACGAGTTCCGGACGCGCGGTCTGGTCGTCGGCTTCGTCCAGTCCGGGAAGACGACCAACTTCACGGCGGTCATGGCGAAGGCGGCCGATCGCGGCTACAAGCTCTTCATCGTCCTGTCCGGTATCCACAACACGCTGCGCCGACAGACTCAGATCCGACTCGGCGGCGACTTGATCCATGCAAATCCGGCGCAATGGCACGAGGTCACGACCGAGCACCGGGACTTCATTCCACCCGGCGGGAATGCGAAGGCGTACTTCGCCGCGAACGGCCAGCACCTACTACTGGTCGTCAAGAAGAACGCCGTTGTCCTGCGCAAGCTGCGGAACTGGCTCAACTCGGCCGGCGAGTACCTCGCCAAGACCCCAACCCTCATCGTCGACGACGAAGCGGACCAGTCGACCGTCGCGACCTCGAAGATCAATCCACTGCTCTTCGAGGTGCTCGACAAGTTCCCCAAGGTTGGCTACATCGGCTACACGGCAACCCCGTTCGCGAACTTGTTGATCAACCCTGGCGACGAGACGGACTTCTACCCACGGGACTTCATCGTCAACCTGCCGCAGCCGACCGGGTACCACGGCACGGAGG
>JBAWHI010000450.1:0-1814 GCA_049593675.1 Nocardioides sp. | reverse complement strand
CCGGCCGAGGTGATCACGCCGCCCGTCGAGCTGAGGGCGATGAGCGAGCCCTTGCGAGTGCCGTGGGTGGCTGTCTCCTCGCGGACCCGGGTCATCAAGAAGATGTTGTAGTCGATCCCGAGCGCGACGAGGAACACGAAGGCGAACAACGGGAACGCTGGGTCGGAGCCCGCGAACCCGAAGACGTACTCGAACAGCAGGGAGGAGATGCCGAGCGCCGCGCCGAAGGACAGCACCACCGTGGCGATCAGGATCAGGGGGGACACGACGGCTCGGAGCAGCCCGACCAGGATGAGCAGCACGACCACGAGGACGATCGGGATGATGACCTTGTTGTCGCGGTTCGACGCGACCTTGGTGTCCAGGTAGAACGCTGAGCCACCGCCGACCTTGGCGTCTGCCCCGTCGACTGCGTGCACGGTGTCCCGGGTGCTCTCGACGATGTCGAAGGCAGCCGAGGACGAGATGTCCGCATCGATCGTGGCCTCGAAGTAGGAGCGGCTGTCCGAGATCGGCTGCGGCTCGGTCGGCTGTCCGAGCCCGTCGACCTCGTCCACCGAGGCGACCACGGCGGCGACCTCGTCGGTGTCCGCGACGATCTGGACCGTGTTGGAGTTGTCGAGCAGGCCGTGCTCGATGAGCACCTTCTGGCCCTTGATCGAGTCGAACTCCTTCGTGTACGTGTCCTCGGTCGAGAGGCCCTCGGTCGACAGGGTGAACAGACCGAGGCACGCGATCAGGAGCACGCCAGTGGTGATGATCCAGGTCCGACGAGGACGCCTCGCGATCCGGGTCCCGACCTTCGACCACAGACCGGAGGTGTTGGGCTCGGCAGAGCCGAAGGCCGGACGCTTGGGCCAGAAGATCCAGCGTCCGCAGATCACCAGCAGGGCCGGGAGCAGTGTGACCATCACGAGGAAGGTCACCGCGATGCCCACGGCGAGGACCGGCCCCATGCCGGCGGTGGAGTTCAGGTCGGCGAAGACGAGGCAGAGCATCCCGACGACGACGGTGGCTGCGCTGGCGAGGATGGCCGGGGCGGCGCGGTGCAGGGCGAACGCCATGGCTTCGTGGCGGTCCTGGTGCCGTCTCAGCTCCTCGCGATAGCGGGCGACGAGGAGCAGGGCGTAGTCGGTGCCGGCGCCGATCACGAGGATGCCCAGGATCGCCTGGCTCTGCCCGTTGACGGTCAGGTCGGCGTACTTGGCGAGCAGGTAGACGACGCCACCGGAGACCGTATAGGCGACGACCGCGCTGATGATCGGGAGCAGCCACAGGAGCGGGCTGCGGTAGGTGAAGAGGAGGATGACGATCACCACGGACAGCGTGATCAGGATCAGGTTGGAGTCGACACCTTCGAATGCCTCGGCGGCGTCGGCCGCCTGCCCGCCGTAGCCGGCCAGGTGCACGGTCACGCCATCGATCTGCGCGATCTCGCGGATCTGGTCGGCGGCGTCGGGGATGTCGGCCCAGCCGTTGGCCCCGAAGTTGAAGGTCAGCGACGTGACCGCGACCTCGCCATCCTCGGAGTAGCCACCGAAGCCCACCTTGGCCGCCTGCTCAGGCGTCATCACGGTGCCCTCGACGACACCGTCGATGTCGGAGAACTCGGCTGCCTGCTCCGCGATCGCGTCGCGGTCCTCGTCGGTCAGCCCGCCGGGGCGGTCGTAGACCACCAGGGTGGGAATGTTGTTGGGGTCGACGGTGCCCGAGAGCTCCTCGGACACCTCGGTCGACTCGGCGCTGCTCGGCAGCCAGCTGGACGCCTCGTTGTTCTGGACGTCGACGAGCTTGGACGAGAGGGTGCCGGCGCC
>JBAWHI010000449.1:0-22883 GCA_049593675.1 Nocardioides sp. | reverse complement strand
CCCTCCCGGAGAGCGTCGACGTCGTGGTCGTCGGCGCCGGCGCCGCCGGCATGTCGGCCGCCCTCGCGGCCACGAAGCGCGGCCGCGACACGGTGCTGCTCGAGAAGAGCTCCTACTTCGGCGGGTCCACGGCGCGCAGCGGCGGCGGCGTGTGGATCCCGGGCAACTACGCGCTGAAGAAGGCCCGCCAGGACGACCCGCTGGAGAACTCCAAGCTCTACCTCGACTCGATCGTCGGCGACGTGGTTCCGAAGGTCCGCCGCGACACCTACCTCGACCGCGGCGCCGAGGTGATGGACTTCATCAAGGCGAACACACCCGTGCGCTTCACGTGGGTGCCCGACTACGCCGACTACCACCCTGAACAGCCCGGTGGACGGCCGAAGGGACGCACGGTCGAGCCGATCCCGATGGACGCGCGGTTCCTCGGCGACGAGCTCGAGCGGCTGCACCCGCCGTACACGAAGGCTCCGGCCAACATGATCGTGACCCAGGCCGACTTCCGGAAGATCAGCCTGGGGCTGCGGACCGTGCGCGGCCCCCTCACCATGCTCAAGGTGAGCGTCAAGCGGATGGTGAGCCTGCTGCTCCGGCGGCGGATGTACGCGATGGGCAACGCCATCGCGATCGGGCTCCGCAAGGGGCTGCTCGACTCCGACGTGCCGGTGCACTACGACACCGAGCTGCGGGACCTGGTCATCGAGGACGGTCGTGTGGTCGGCGTGCGCGTCCTGCGCGACGGCGTCGAGACCGTCGTCCGGGCACGCCGCGGAGTGGTGCTCGGCAGCGGTGGCTTCGAGCGCAACGGCGAGCTCCGCGAGAAGTACCTGCCGCAGCCGACCTCCGCGGACTGGTCGACGGGCTCGCAGTTCAACACCGGGGGCGGCCTGCTCGCCGGGGTCGCCGCGGGCGCGGCGGCAGACCTGCTCGACGACGCCTGGTGGGGCCCGACCATCCCCCTGCCGGGGCGCCCGTGGTTCTGCCTGGCCGAGCGCAACCTGCCCGGCTCGATCATCGTCAACAGCGCGGGCGAGCGCTTCATGAACGAGGCGCTCCCCTACGTCGAGGCCGTGCACGAGATCTACCGGGGCGAGGCCACCGGAGTCGGCCATGTGCCGGCCTGGATGGTGATCGACCAGCGCTACCGCAATCGCTACGTCTTCGCCGGCCTGATGCCGCGCCAGCCGTTCCCGGGGCGCTGGTACAAGAACGGGGTGGTCAAGAGGGCCGACACCTTGGAGGCGCTCGCTGAGGAGATCGGCGTGCCCCCGGGGGCGCTCGCCGAGACTGTGAGCCGCTTCAACGGCTTCGCGGGGACCGGCGTCGACGAGGACTTCCACCGCGGCGAGAGCGCCTACGACAAGTACTACTCCGACCCGACCGTAAAGCCGAACCCCTCGCTGCACGCGATCGACGAGGCCCCGTTCTACGCGGTGAAGATCGTCCCCGGCGACCTCGGCACCAAGGGCGGACTGGTCACCGACGAGCACGGTCGGGTGGTGCGCCCGGACGGGTCGGCGATCGGCGGCCTGTACGCCGCCGGCAACGTGTCCTCCGCCGTCATGGGCCACACCTACCCCGGCCCGGGCGGCACGATCGGACCGGCACTGGTCTTCGGCTACCTCGCCGCCGAGAGCATCTCCCAGGAGTCCTGACATGCCCATCGACCCCACCGTCGCGATCGGCGCCGAGCTCGGCTCCCTCGACTTCTCGTGGAGCGAGAGCGACGTGCTGCTCTACCACCTCGCCATCGGTGCCACCGACCTGAGCTACACGCTGGAGAGCGCCGGCCTGCAGGTGCTGCCGTCGTTCGGAGTGGTCGCTCCCACCTTCCACGCCTCCGACCCGCCACCACTCGACCTGCCCGGGTGCGACATCAATCTCGCCCAGGTCGTGCACGGCTCCCAGTCGATCGCGGTGACCGGTGCGATCCCGACGTCGGGGAGCGCCACGGTCACCACCCGGATCAGCGAGATCTGGGACAAGGGCAAGGCCGCGGTCATCTGGCAGGAGGGCGTCGCGACCGCGCCCTCGGGCGAGGAGCTGTGGACCACCCGATCGTCGATCTTCGTGCGCGGCGAGGGCGGTTGGGGCGGAGACCGCGGATCGTCCACCCCGGTGGAGCTTCCGGAGCGGGCGCCCGACCTCGACTCGACCTACGACGTGCTCCCTCAGCAGGCGTTGCTGTACCGCCTCTGCGGCGACCGCAACCCGCTGCACGCCGACCCGGAGTTCGCGCAGGGCGCGGGCTTCCCCGCACCGATCCTGCACGGCCTGTGCTCCTACGGCATCGTGCTGCGCGAGCTCACCACCGGGCTGCTCGACGGCGACTCCTCGCAGGTCGCCGGCTTCGGGGTGAAGTTCGCCGGTGTGGTCTTCCCCGGCGAGTCGATCCGCGTGCAGGGGTGGCGCGAGGACGACCGGATCGTGGCCGCTGCCACCGTGACAGGGGGCCGGCGAGACGGCGCGCCGGTGCTCGGCGACGTCGTGCTGAGGACCGTGCAGGGCGCGTGAGCCCCACCGCCAGCACTCACTTGCAGTGGTCGGAGATGGCGGAGTAGACGTTCGTCCCGCCGAGGGGTCCCTTCTTGGTGCTCACGTTGATGCTCGTCCGGGCGCGCCAGTAGCCCCATCCGACCTTGGCCGACGCGGTGCGTCGCGACTTCGGTGTTCCGTCCCAGACCCCGGCCGAGTCCGCCGGCGTGGACCTGACGTACTCCCAGTTGCCCACGCCGCAGGCCCGCCGCTCGAGCACGACCATGATGTAGCCGGTGCGCTTGATCCCCGCACGGGCCTTCTTGATGGATCCGGCGGCGTGGACCCGCTTCCCCTTGCGGTGCAGCGTGGTGCAGAACTTCACCTTCCTCCACGTGACGCACTGCTTGGCGACCACCCGCTCGGCGACGCCTCGATCGGCCGGCACCGAGCGCGATGTCTCAGCGCTCGCCGGCACTGCCGTCAGCCCCACGGCCACCAGCACCGTCACGACCATCATCCGGATCAGCAGCACACCATGTCCTCTCGGTCCCGTCGTCGGTGCAGCCGACGTACCCCCAGGGACGGGTCCGGAAACCACCCGTCGCCCCGGGGTCAGGATCCTGACCGGCGACCGATGACGTAGAGCCGCTCCGAGGTCTCGCCGCGGTGCGCGAGCGCACCGCGCCGGTACCACTCCACGTCCACCAGCCCGGCTCCCTCGAGCGCAGCCACGACGTTCGCGGGCTCCTGCAGCACGAAGTCGAGGTCGACGGGGTGCTCGAACCACTCGTCGACGTGTCGCACCTCGGTGCCCGCGTGCAGGGCGACGACGAGGAGCCCGTCGGTGTCCAGCGGGCGCGCCAGCGCCTCGACCGCCGGGGCGAGCTCGGCCGGCGCGAGGTGGATGAGCGAGTACCACGCGAGCACCGCCGCCCAGCCGGGCGCGGTCGTCGGGCGCATCAGCCGCCGCAGGTCGCCGACCTCGTAGGAGCCGTCCGGGAACCGACGGCGCGCCTCGGCGATCATTCCCGGCGAGAGGTCGATGCCCCGGGCGTCGGCACCCGCGTCAGCGAGGTGCGCGGTCACGTGGCCCGGGCCGCAGCCGACCTCGACCACGGGGCCTCCGGCCGCGTGCGTGGCGACGCGTTCGAGGAGCCAGCCCTCGAAGGGCAGCCCGCTGAGCTCGTCGACGAGTCGCTCGGAGTAGTCACCGGCGATGGCGTCGTACGCCGAGCGGACGCGGGCGTCGCGCGCGTCGGCACCATCTGCGAGCACGTCGACGGTGGGACCGGCCGGCGCCGCCTGGGCCGGCTCTGCACCCAGCAGGTGCATCCACCGGGCATCGCGGTCGCCCGCCCGACGGGGCAGCTCGCGCACCAGGCCACGCTCGGCCATCCGGGCCAGCGACACCTCGACCGCTCCGCGGTCCGCGAACGGGTGGAGTCGTTCGGTCCGGGTCCTCAGCTCGCCCGGTGCGTTCGGCCCGCGGAGCAGGAGCACCGTCAGGAGGGCCCGCTCGTCCTCGGCGAGGTCGAGCACCTCGTCGAGCGTCTGGTGGTACTTCAGTGTCCGCCGGCCGGAGTCGGACCACACGATCCGGAGCAGGCCGCGATCCTTGAGCCGACGGCCGACCTGCTCGACGGTCTGCTCGTCGTAGTCGGTGACCGGGTCACGGCTGCTGGACTGGTTGCAGGCGGTGCGGAGCCCGTTGAGGCTCGGCGGGTACGACGCGGGCACGGTCACCTGCTTCTCCAGCAGACTGCCGAGCACGCGCTGCTCCTCGGCGTCGAGCACGGGCAGGTCGGGCATGGGCCCGAGCCTACTGACCCGCCAGACTGTCCCCATGCCCGGCGACCCGATCCTGCGTCTGCTCGCGGATCCCCCGCCGCTCCCGGTGCGATCCGGGCTGGCCCCGATCACGCAGGCACTCCGTGCCGCCGGCACCGTGGTCGTCCAGGCACCCCCCGGCACCGGCAAGACCACCCTCGTGCCGCCGGCGGTCGCGGCACAGGTCGAGGGCCGGGTCGTCGTGACGCAGCCCCGCCGGATCGCCGTGCGGGCGGCCGCCCGTCGACTTGCTCAGCTCCTCGGGGAGCCGGTCGGCGCAAGCGTGGGCTACTCCGTGCGCGGCGACCGGCAGGGCGGCGCCGCCACGGCGATCGAGTTCGTGACCACGGGGGTGCTGCTCCGCCGTCTGCAGCGCGATCCCGACCTGCCCGGCGTGGCGGCCGTCGTGCTCGACGAGGTCCACGAGCGCCAGCTGGACGCCGACCTCACCCTCGCGATGCTCGTGGACGTGCGGGCCAACCTCCGGCCGGACCTGCGCCTGGTCGCGATGTCGGCGACCGTCGAGGCCGAGCGGACCGCGGCGCTGGTCGGGGACGCCGCGGTCGTGACCGTGCCGGGCTCCCTGCACCCGGTCGCTGCGCGGTGGTGCCCGCTGCCACCCGGCGTCCGCCGCTCCGACGACCGCGGCCTCACCCCGCGCTTCCTCGACCACGTCGCTGCCTGCGTCCGTCGCGCGTTGGCCGAGCAGGACGGGGACGTCCTGGTGTTCCTGCCCGGAGCCGGTGAGGTGTCCGGGGTCGCTGCTCGACTCTCCGGGGTCGACGCCGACGTACGACCTCTCCACGGTCGCCTGCCGCACCGGGAGCAGGACCTCGCCCTGACCCCGGGGCCGCGTCGGCGGATCGTCGTGTCGACCGCCGTGGCCGAGTCGTCCCTGACCGTCCCCGGCGTCCGCACCGTCGTGGACGCCGGGCTGTCGCGACAGCCCCGCACCGACCACCGCCGCGGACTGGCCGGGCTCGTGACCGTCAGCGTCAGTCGCGCGGCAGCCGAGCAACGCGCCGGACGTGCCGGGCGTGAGGCGCCGGGCGCGGTCTACCGCTGCTGGGGCGAGGCCGAGCATCCCCACCTGCCTGCGCATCCGGAGCCGGAGATCGCCACCGCCGACCTCACCTCCTTCGCCCTCGAGATCGCGACCTGGGGCAGCCCGGACCCTGCGGGGCTCGCGTTGCTGGACCAGCCCCCCGACGCCGCGATGACGGCGGCGCGGTCCACGCTCGCCGAGCTCGGAGCCGTCACGGACGACGGTTCCGTGACCGACCGTGGCCGGGCGATCGCCCGGGTCGGCGTCGACCCGCGGCTGGCCCGCGCCCTGCTGGACGGCGCCGCACTGGTGGGCGACCGACGAGCTGCGGAGATCGTCGCGCTGCTCTCCGAGGACGTGCGCAGCCCCGGTGGGGACCTGGTCGCGGCCCTGCGCGTGGTGCGCGGCGGAGGTCCCACACACCCGTCCTGGACGTCCGCGACCCAGCGGCTCCGCGCGTCCCTGCCGCGTTCCGGCCGGGCACCTGAGGCTGGTCTCGCCGACGACATCGCCGTGGGCCTCGTCGTCGCGCTCGCCCATCCGGACCGGATCGCCCGGCTGCGACCCGGCGGCTCGACCTACCTGATGACCTCGGGGACCGGAGCGGTCCTGCCCGCCGGGTCACCGCTCGCCGGGCTCCCCTGGCTCGCCATCGCCGACGCCGACCGCAGGCCGGGGGTCCGCGATGCGACGATCCGCTCGGCTGCGCCGCTCAGCGAGGACCTGGCGCTGGAGGCGGCCTCGGCGCTCTGGCACGAGGCCGACGAGGTCGCCTGGTCGGACGGCCGCGTGGTCGCCCGCCGCGTCGTCTCCCTGGGGGCCATCGAGCTCGCGACGGACCCGATCTCCGAACCGCCCGCCGTCCTGGTCGGCGGTGCGGTCCGCGAGGGGTTGCGCCGCGAGGGGCTCGCGGTGCTGCCCTGGACCGAGTCCGCCACCTCGCTGCGTCAGCGGCTCGCGTTCCTCCATGCCGCGATCGGGGACCCGTGGCCGGACGTCTCGGACGACGCGCTGCTCGACGGGATCGAGACCTGGCTCGGCCCCGAGCTGGCGCGGATCCGGGGCACCCGGGACCTCAGACGCATCGACGTGCTCGGCGCGCTCCGCCGGATCCTGCCGTGGCCCGAGGCGGGTCGCCTCGACGAGCTCGCCCCCGAGCGCGTCGAGGTACCCACCGGGTCGAGCGTTCGGGTCGACTACGACGGCGACCAGCCGGTCCTCGGCGTCCGCATCCAGGAGGTGTTCGGCTGGTCGGCGACACCCCGCGTCGCGGACGGCCGGGTGCCGCTCCTGCTGCACCTGCTCTCGCCCGCCCGCCGGCCGGCCGCCGTCACCGCCGACCTCGCCTCGTTCTGGGCCACCGGCTACCCCCAGGTGCGCGCCGAGCTGCGTGGCCGCTACCCGAAGCACTCCTGGCCGGACGACCCCACGACCGCCGCGCCGACCCGGAGGACCGGCGGCCGGGACCGGCGCTGACACCCGGCCGCCCGCGTGTGGGCCATCTCACCTTGCGGAATGTCTCGGGCCCCGCACCTGGTTCGGCCCCACATGAGCATCACACCGACGCACGAGACCCCCACCCTCTCGCTCGACCTGACCGGCGGCGGCCGCACCGACGACCTCGCCCTGGGCACGGGCGCCGACGGTCGCTTCACCCTGGTGGTGTTCTTCCGCGGCCTCCACTGCCCGGTCTGCCGCAAGCAGCTCGGCGAGATCGACCGCCGGCTCGACGACCTGCGCGAGGCAGGCGTTGGCCGCGTCGTCGCGGTCAGCATGGAGACCGCCGAGCGCAGCTCGGAGCTCGTCGACGCGTGGCACCTCGACCACCTGTCCGTCGCCCACGGCCTGAGCGCCGAGTCGGCTCGTGAGTGGGGCCTGCACCTGTCCACCGGCATCAAGGACGGCGAGCCCGGTCTCTTCAACGAGCCCGGGATGTTCGTCCTCGACGCCGACCGGAGCCTGTTCTGGAGCAGCGTCGCCTCCATGCCCTTCGGCCGCCCGGTGCTCGACGACGTCATCGCCGGACTGACCTGGGCCCAGCAGAACGACTACCCGGCCCGCGGCGCCGCCTGAGCGAGGCGCCGACCAGGTCCCGCCCGGCGCGGGATACTGGGGCCATGGCGCCCCTCGACACCTGGACCCGCGGCGAGCACACGGCCGACGGAGTCGCCCACCCGACGTACCGCAAGGGCAGCGGGCCGGGGGTGATCGTGATCCACGAGATCCCCGGCCTGACCCCGGACGTGATCGCGTTCGGCGAGGAGGTCGTCGAAGCCGGCTACACGGTCGTGATGCCCCACCTGTTCGGCACGCCCGAGAAGCCGATGAGCCTCCCGTACGTCGCCACCGTGGTGCCCCGCGTCTGCATCAGCCGCGAGTTCACGACCATGGCCGCGGGCCGCACGTCGCCGATCGCGACCTGGCTGCGCAGCCTGGCCCGATCCCTGCACGAGGAGCTCGGCGGGCCGGGCGTCGGCGCGCTCGGCATGTGCTTCACCGGCGGCTTCGCCCTGGCGATGATGGTCGACACCTCGGTCATCGCTCCGGTGCTCGCCCAGCCGTCGTTGCCGTTCGCCGCCGGCAAGAGTCGCGCCGCCGACCTGAACCTCTCCCCCGCCGACCTGGCCGCGGTCAAGGACCGCGCGGCCGGCGGCTGCCAGGTGCTCGGTCTTCGCTACCGCCGGGACCCGGCCGTCGGCACCCGCTTCGAGACCCTGACCCGCGAGATCGGGGATGCCTTCATCCGTGTCGAGTTCGACGGCAAGGGTCACTCGACGCTGACCGAGCACCGCCGGCAGGAGGGCGTCGACCGGGTGCTGGAGTTCTTCGCCGAGAGGCTCAGCGTCACCTCGAGAGGATGAGCCCCGAGGTCGGGACGCCGGTGCCTGCGGTCACGACGAGGTGCTCGACGTCGTCGACCGGGTTGACCGACGAGCCGCGGATCTGGCGGACACCCTCGGCGATGCCGTTCATGCCGTGGATGTAGGCCTCACCGAGCTGCCCGCCGTGGGTGTTGAGCGGGAACCGGCCGTCCACCTCGATGGCGCCGTCGGCGATGAAGCCCGGGGCCTCACCTGCTTCACAGAAGCCGAGCTCCTCGAGCTGCATGAGGACGTAGGGCGTGAAGTGGTCGTAGAGGATCCCCATCCGCATGTCGGCGGGCCCGAGCCCGGACTGGCGCCACAGCTCGCGGCCGACGACGCCCATCTCGGGGATGCCGATGTCGTCGCGGTAGTAGGACGTCATCACGAACTGGTCGGCGCCGCTGCCCTGCGCGGCCGCCGCGACGTACGCCGGTCGCTGCTTCAGGTCGCGCGCCCGCTCGGCGGACACGACCACGAGCGCGACCGCACCATCGCTCTCCTGGCAGCAGTCGAGCAGGTGCAGCGGGTCGACGATCATCCGGGACGCCTGGTGGTCCTCGAGCGTGATCGGCCGGCCGTGGAAGAACGCGGCCGGGTTGTTCGCCGCGTGGCGACGGTCGGCGACCGCCACCCGGCCGAAGTCCTCCGAAGTGGCGCCGTACTCGTGCATGTAGCGCGTCGCCTGCATCGCCACCGTGGCGGCCGGCGTGCCGAGGCCCATCGGGTAGGACCAGGCGTTGTCGAGGCCGTTGGTGTTGACCTGCGTGGCGGCGGCCACCGAGAACTGTCCGAACCGGGACTCCGAGCGCTCGTTGAAGCCTCGGTAGCAGACCACCACGTCGGCGACGCCGGTCGCGACCGCCATCGCCGCCTGCTGGACGGTCGCGCACGCCGCGCCCCCGCCGTAGTTGATCCGGCTGAAGAAGCGCATCTCCTTCATCCCGAGCTCACGGGCGACCGCGATCTCCGAGGAGGTGTCCATGGTGAAGGTGGTCAGGCCGTCGACGTCCTCGACGCCCAGCCCGCAGTCCGCGAGTGCGGCGCGCACGGCCTCGACCGACAGCTGCAGCTCGGAGCGACCCGACTCCTTGGAGAACTCGGTCGCACCGATCCCGGCGATGGCCGCCCGGCGAGAGAGGCTCACAGGGCCACCCGGACCTTCCCGGTGACGTGGTCCCCGAGCGAGACCCGCCCCACCACGTCGATCGTGGCGATCCCGTCCTCGACGGAGGTGACCTCGCCGCTGAAGGTGAGCGTGTCGTAGGGGTACGCCGGCGCGCCGAGGCGGATGGCGATGCCCTTGAGCTCCGTGTCGGGCCCGGCCCAGTCGACGACGTACCTCTCGACCAGACCGTTGCTGGTCAGGATGTTCATGAAGATGTCCTTCGACCCGGCCGCCTGCGCGACGTCGCGGTCGTGGTGGACGTCCTGCCAGTCCCGCGTCGCGATCGCCGTGCTCACGATCGTCGTCGGGGTCATCGGCATCGACCACTCGGGGATCCGGTCTCCCACCTTCATGCTCGCCTCCAGATCGGCAGGGTCAGGTCGTCGTCGATGCGGCGGTAGTCCACCCGCAGCCGCATCCCGATCTCGATCTCGTCGGCCGGCACGTCCACGACCTCGCCGACCATCCGCACACCCTCGTCGAGGTCGATCAGCGCGATCACGATCGGGAGCTCCTTGCCGGGCACGGGTGGATAGCGGTGCACGACGTGGGAGAAGACCGTGCCGGTCCCGGCCGCCAGCTCGTAGCCGCGGTCGTACGCCTCGCACGACTGGCACGCCGGACCGGGCGGGAATCGCTTCGCCCCGCAGGCGTTGCAGACCTGGATCCGCAGCTCCTCGGCAGCCGTTCCGTCCCAGAAGAACTGGGAGTCGCGGCCCATCATCGGCCGGATCACGCCGGCGCTCACGACGCGCTCCCCTGCTCGCGGGGGATGAACTTCAGGACCCGGAACAGCATCGTCGCGACCACCTCGTCCGCGACGTACCAGGTGTTGCGCGAGGTCACGAAGTAGCCCTCGCCCATCGCGGTGCTCTTCGGGCCGACGACGGAGTCGAGGGCGGTGGTCACGCGCAGCTGCTCGCCCACCCGGAGGTAGCGCTCGTAGCTCTGCTCGCAGTTGGTGCCGAGCACGGCGGTGTAGCCCTCACCGGTGAGGACCTCCATCATCCGGCTCAGCGGGTCGTCGTCGGGGCGACGGCGTCCCAGGCCCGGCATCGTCCACACCTGCGCCATCGACGGCGGCGCCTCGCCGTTGCGGAAGCGATCGTTGTCGTAGCCCATCGCGTCCAGCCAGGTGCCGATCGTCGGCTGGTTCACCTCGTAGGGCGCCTGCGACTCCGACGCCTCGCCGAGCACCTTGATCCGCTCGGCCTCGGCCATGATCCGCTCGTGCGCGCTCATCGGGGCACCCGCGGCAGTCCGAGACCGAACATCGCGATCAGCTCGCGCTGCACCTCCTGCACGCCCCCACCGAAGGTGAGGACGAGGTTCCGCTTCGCCTGTCCGTCCAGGTAGCGCATCAGCTGATCGGTCTCCTCGTCCGCAGGGTCGCCGTAGCGGTGCACGATGTCGACCAGCTCGGCACCGAGGTGCTGGACCTGGTCGGCTGCGAACACCTTCGACGACGACGCGTCGCCGACCGAGATCTCGCCGACGGCCGCAGCGCGGGCGACCTCCCAGTTGAGCAGCTCGTTGACGCGGAAGACCGCGGTCACCTCACCCATCGTGCGTCGTACGTCGGGCTGGTCGATGACGCCCTGCGCGGTGGCCCACTCCGCCACCCGGTCGCGGAGCCCCTCGAGCCGGCCCGCGGGCCCGAGCATCACCCGCTCGTGGTTGAGCTGGGTGGTGATCAGCTTCCAGCCCTGGTTCTCCTCACCGACCAGCATGTCGACCGGGACCCGCACGTCGTTGAAGTACGTCGCGTTGACGTGGTGCGAGCCGTCGGCGGTGATGATCGGCGTGTGTGAGTAGCCCGGGTCCGTCGTGTCGACGATCAGGATCGAGATGCCCTTGTGCTTCGGGGCGTCCGGGTCGGTCCGCACCGCGAGCCACAGGTAGTCGGCCTGGTGGCCGCCGGTGGTCCACAGCTTCTGCCCGTTGACGACGTAGTGGTCGCCGTCCCGCTTCGCCGTGGTGCGCAGCGATGCCAGGTCGGTGCCGGCGTCGGGCTCGCTGTAGCCGATCGCGAAGTGCACGTCGCCGGCCAGGATCCGCTTGAGGAACAGGTCCTTCTGCTTCTCGGTCCCGTAGCGGATCAGCGTCGGTCCGACCGTCTGCAGGGTCACGGCCGGCAGGTGCACGTCGGCGCGCTGGGCCTCGTTGGCGAAGATCGTCTGCTCGATCTCGCCGAGACCGTGCCCGCCGTACTCCGTCGGCCAGCCGATGCCCATCCAGCCGTCGTCACCCATCTGACGCACGACGCGCTGGTAGGTCTCACCGTGCCGGTCGAGGGCCATGTCGCGGTGGTCGTTCGCGTCCCCGAGGCCCGTGAAGTAGGCGCGCAGCTCGGCCTTGAGCGCGCGCTGCTCATCGGTGAGCTCGAGGTTCTTGCTCGCCGGATCCTCGAGCCGCACGTCCTCGCGCCGGGCTCCCAGGGCGTGGGTGACGTCGGTGACCCAGGAGAAGTAGCGCGACATCGGATAGGTGATGTCCACCCCCATGCCGCCGTGCAGGTGGTGGCAGGTCCGCATCGCGCCGGGGGCCTCATGGCAGACCCAGTAGGCCGCCACCGCCAGGTCGTCCGCGGCGTCGAGGCCGTTCGCCACGCGCCAGCTCGCATTGGCGGCGGTGAGGTCGACGGTGCGGGAGGCGATGTAGACGTCCGCGATCTGCATCGCGACCGCCTGGAACTCCGCCAGCGAGCGACCGAACTGGGTGCGCCCCTTGATGTAGGTCGCGGTCAGGTCGCGGGCACCGGCGACCAGGCCGGCGGCAGTCAGAGCCAGGCCGGTGACGGCGTGCTCGCGCAGCACCCGGGCGGCGTCCGGTCCGGGCAGCAGCTCGGCCGGAGCGCCGTCGAGGACGACGGTGTGCTGGACGGGTCCCAGGCTCGACATGGACGCGCGCAGCTCGACCCCGGGCCCGGTCGGGTCGACCAGGGCGACCACGGGCCCGTCCGCGGATGTCGCGCTCACGAGCAGCCGGGCCGCCCGGTCCGCGTAGGTCACCCCGATCTTGCGGCCCGAGACCGCGCCGTCGGCGTACGTCGTGGCGGGCCTGCGGTCGGGGGCGCTCGCGCCCACCGGGAGCCCCACCTCGCGCAGCGCGGGGGTCAGGAGCGTGCTGCCGTCGGCGACCCCGGGCAGGAACGTGGCCCGCTGCTCGCGCGACCCGACGGCGGCCAGGACGAGCGCGCCGCAGCAGAGGGTCTCCCAGACGGGCAGCTGGACGGCGCGGGCTCCGGTCTCCCGGAGCAGGACGCCGACCTCGGTGATGCCCAGGCCTTCGCCACCCTGCTCCTCCGGCACCGCCAGAGCCAGCAGGCCGGCGGCCGCGAGCGCCTGCCAGGTCGCCTCGGCGTCCTCGACGCTGCGCGGGTCACCGGCGCGGTCCAGGACCTCGCGGACGACCGATCCGACGGCGTCCGCGGCCTCGGTCGATCCCGGGGCGGTCGGGGGGTGTTGCGTCACGAGCGTCTCCTGCCACCGTCTGGGGTACGTAGCGATGCGATGCCAAAACTGTAACCTGTTCTACTCTAGCCGGAGATGGGGCCGAGAGGGAGGACCACTGAGTGGGAGTGCCGACGCCGCGGAGGCTGCTGACGAACCGCGTCTACATCCCCCATGTCCAGCTCCCCGAGGGGCGGATGGTCGAGCTGCCGGGGCGCGGATCGACCTATGTCACCGACACGCCCGGGCCGTCGCCGGGGTCCCCGACGGTCGTCCTGCTGCACGCCGTGGGGTGCACCGGCCTGCTGACCTGGTTCCCGTCCATCCCTCGACTCAGGGAGCGCTACCGGGTCGTGACGCTCGACCAGCGCTGGCACGGTCGGGGCATCCGGTCCGAGGTGTTCTCGCTGCAGGACTGCGCGGACGACGTCGCCGCGCTGATCGACGTGCTGGACCTCGACGACGTGATCGTGGCCGGCTACTCGATGGGCTCGATCGTCGCGCAGCGGCTCTGGCGCCAGCACCCCGACCGGGTCGACGGGCTCGTGCTGTGCGCGACGACCGACCGCTTCCGCTCCTCGGTGCCCGAGCGGGTCTTCCACGAGGGCCTGGAGCTGGCGATGCTCGGCGCCCGCGGCGTGTCCCGCTCGCGTACGGCGGTGCGCGCCGCTCGCAGCGCCGTGACCGCCCTCGACCTGCGTCCCCAGGACATCCACGACTGGGCGATCGCGGAGTTCCGCAGCACCTCGCCGTGGGCGGTGGGCCAGGCCGTCGCCGCCCTGGGGCGCCACCACTCCCGCCCCTGGCTCTCGCGCATCGACGTGCCGACCGCCGTGGTGGTCACCTCCAGGGACAGGGTCCTCGACCCGGTCAACCAGGTCGCGTTGGCCCGCCGGATCCCCGGCGCCACCGTCCACGACATCAACGCCGGGCACGCGGCCTGCGTCCTGGAGTCCGAGCGGTTCGTCCCGGCGTTCCTCGAAGCGGTGCACACCGTCAACGCCCGGCGCCGCGACGTTCGGAGTCGGACGGCCTGAGGGTGTTGTCCCCCTGAGGGGTCTTGTCGGCCGGCCGACAAAGCTCCCCCGGCGGCCGTCAGGCGCGCGAGGCAGCCTTCTTCCGGGGCCGCCTGGTGCGCTTGGGCCGCTGCTGGGACACGACGGCGGCCTTGAGGGTGGCCAGCTCGGCGGGGAAGCGGGACACCAGGGCCTCCACGTCGGGCAGCGACTCGCGACAGGCGATGATCCCCACGTGCACCCGGCCGTTGTTCGACATCACCGTGATGTTCAGGCCGGCCCCGTGGAAGACCGGGCCGAGCGGGTAGAGGCCCTCGATCCGCGCGCCCATGAAGTACAGCGGCACGGGCGGACCAGGGACGTTGGAGATCACCAGGTTGTGCACCACCGGGTGCAGCTCCGGGAGCCGCAGGCCGGCATAGGCCCGGACCGCGAGACCGAAGGTGCGCGGCGCCGCGAACTCGGCCCAGTCCTGGAGCGAGTCGGCGCTGATCGCCGAGTGGTGCTCCTTGGCGTTCTGGTTGCGCTCGGCGAGGTCGCGCAGCCGCTCCAACGGGTCGTCGGTGTCCGTGCCGAGCTTGGCGAACAGCGCCGAGACCTTGTTGGCCCCGCTCGCGTGGCGTGACTCCTCACGCACCGACACCGGCACGGTCGCCAGCAGGGAGGACGACGGCAGCTCGCCGCGCTCGTCGAGGTAGGAGCGCAGCGCTCCCCCGGCGACCGCGAGCACGACGTCGTTGACGGTGGTGCCGGTGGCGTTCTTGATCTGACGGATGTCCTCGAGATCGATGTCGGCCACAGCGATCGACCGGTGGCCGGTGATCGTGCCGTTGAACGACGTGCGGGGAGCCGAGAACGGCGCTGCCATCGCGGTGCCGGCGCGGGCCCGCCCGACCGTGCGCGTCACCAGCTGCGCCGACGGCGTGACCAGGCGTACGGCGTTCAGCGGGCGGGTGACGAAGCTGAGCACCCCGCGACCGAACAGCTCGGCGTGGCCGGGCTCGTAGCCGGCCTCGTGCGGCTCGGGGGTGACGATCGGTCCGGCGTCGGCCTCGAGGCTGCACAGGTGCGAGATCAGGTTCGAGCCGGAGACCCCGTCCACGGTCGCGTGGTGCATCTTGGAGAACACCACGACCCGCTCGCGGCCCGCGTCGTCGACGTACCCCTCGATCACCCACATCTCCCACAGCGGCCGCGAGCGGTCCAGCGGCAGCCCGGCGAGGTGGCCGGCCAGCTCGACCAGCTCGCCGTACCCGCCCGGCGAGGGCAGCGCCAGCCGGTGCACGTGACGGTCGATGTCGAAGTGCTTGTCGCGCACCCAGATCGGGTGGTCGATGCCCATGGGCACCTTGCGCAGCTTGCGCGTGAACTCCGCCACGTCGCGGACCCGGCGCTCGAGCTCGTCGCGGAACGCCCCGAAGGAGTAGCCCGCGGGCATGGTCTCCGGGTCCAGCACGATGATTCCGCACACGTGCATCAGCTGCTCCGGCGTCTCCAGGTACAAGAAGCTCGCGTCCAGCCCCGACAACCGCTGCATGGCCCTCCCTTTCACCGCCTGCGAGAACGTGTTCCAGTATCAACGACGCCCACCCCCCGACGACACGCGTGAGCGACCTCTCGCGCGCCAGCCCCCACCCGTCGGCGCCACCCCTCGTGCGGGTGCCTCTACATTTGTCGCATGTCGTTCCTGCGCCGCCAGCTCGTCACCGCAGCCCTGACCGCCAACGCGATCCGACCGGTGCCCGGCTTCCGCGCCGGCATCCCCGCCTTCGTCGCGGGCTGGCTGACCTCCGAGCTCGCGCCGCACCTGCTCACCCTCACCGCCGCCGACACCGCGGTCCACGTGGCCCGCACACCGCGCAGCCGCGCCGGGCTCGCGGTCGCTGCGCTGAACCTGGCCGGACAGTCCTTCCTGCTCCGCCAGGCCCGGCGGGTCCAGGAGGACGCCGAGGAGGCCCTCGTGGCCGGCATCGGCGCGGAGTACGGCGAGCAGCTGGACGCCCTCCCGACCCCGGCCGAGCTCGCCACGCCGTGGCGCCGACTGGTCAACCCCTTCCGGATGCGCAGCACCGAGGTCGTCGTCGAGAAGGACATCCCCTACGCGCCCGAGCACGGCAGGCGCGGACTGCTGGACGTCTACCGACCCGCCGAGGGCGCCCCCGAGGGCGCGCCGGTCCTCCTGCAGGTGCACGGCGGCGGGTGGACGATCGGCAACAAGGACCAGCAGGGCATCCCCCTCATGCAGCACCTCGCCGCGAAGGGCTGGGTCTGCGTCTCGATCAACTACCGGCTCGCGCCTCGCGACCCGTTCCCGGCCCAGATCGTCGACGTGAAGCGGGCGATCGCCTGGATCCGCGAGCACATCGGGGAGTACGGCGGCGACGCGGAGTACCTGGCGATCACCGGCGGGTCGGCCGGCGGCCACCTGACCGCGCTCGCCGCGGTCACTCCCAACGACCCTGCCTACCAGCCGGGCTTCGAGGACGCCGACACCAGCGTGGCGGTCGCCGTGCCGCACTACGGCGTCTACGACTTCGCCGGCTCCACGGGTCTGCGCAGCGCCGAGCTGATGCGCGACACGTTCCTGGCGCCGCGGATCGTCAAGCGCAGCTGGGCGGACGACCCGGAGGTCTTCGAGGCCGGTACGCCGCTGCTACGGATCACCGAGGACGCCCCCGACTTCTTCGTGCTGCATGGCGCCCACGACTCGCTGGTCTCGGTCGAGCAGGCGCGCCTGTTCGTGCAGCGGCTGCGCGAGGTGTCCGGGACGTCGGTCGTCTACGCCGAGCTGCCCGGAGCTCAGCACGCCTTCGACGTGTTCCCCTCGGTCCGCAGCGCCCATGTGGTGCGCGCGATCGACCGCTACCTGCACTGGCACTGGAACGGCTGGCGCCGACAGCGCCAGTCGGCCACGCCGTCTCAGCCGGCAGACTCCGTCGCGACGTAGGCCAGGTCGCCGATCGACAGCACCCGCGGGGCTGCATCGGCGCGGCGCTGGATGCCGAGGGTGACGACGGTGTCGACGAGGCCGGCGAGCTCCTCGGCGTTCGACTCGACGACCGCGTCGCCGTCGAAGTCACCGCGCGCCTGCTGGGCCAGGTAGCCGGCATCACCGAGGTCGACCTGGGTGCCGTCGATGCACCAGCGAGACAGCTCGTCGCTCCCGCACCCGGACATCGTCCCGGTCAGGGTCTCGACCTCAGGCTGAGGGTCCGGAGTGGGGTCGGGCGTCGGGTCTGGCGTCGGGTCGGGTGTGGGGTCGGGCGTCGGGTCCGGCGTGGGGTCCGGGTCCGGCGTGGGATCCGGGTCCGGGGTGGGCTGGCCCGGCCCCCGACCCGGGTGTCCCTGGGGCTCAGGCAGGCCGAGTGCGGCGTCAGGGTCCAGACCGCCGATGTCGTGCGTGGGCGAGCCGCCGGGGGTCGCGCGGCCGCCGTTCTCCAGCGTCTGCGGCTGCGGGACGGCGCGGACGAGGAGCGAGGGGGCCTGCGAGGGGCGCGCCTGCTGGTACTCACCGGCGCGGATCTCGCGCTCGGCAGCGAGCACGTCGGCGACGTAGGCGGAGGACGGGTTGTAGCGCAGGAGCGCGTCGCGCAGGCCGGCCCGGTCGGTCAGGTCACCCGGCACCGCGCACAAGAAGACGGCCGCGCCGAGCGCGGCATCGTCGAGGTCGTCGGCGTTGCGCCGGCCGTCGCCGTCGGCGTCGACCCCGACCGTGGCCCAGGTGGCGGGAAGGAACTGCATCGGTCCCACGGCCCGGTCCCATCGGCGGTCGCCGTCGACGCGACCCGCGTCGGTGTCGGCGACCTTGGCGACCCGGCCGTGGCCGTCGAGCGCGACGCCGCGGATCACCGGCTTCGACACGGCGTCGGGACCGAGGGTCGCCCCACCCGTGCGACCGTGGTCGGACTCGACGGCGCCCACGGCCGCGAGGAGGGTCCAGGAGATCCCGCACGAGCGGTCGACCTTGTCCACGACCGCTGCGGCCCGTTGGTAGGCGGCCAGCGCCACGGGCGGGATCCCGGCACCGCGATCGACGGCGGAGACTGCCCGGACCACGCCGCCCGAGGTCGTCCGCGGGTCCGCGGCCGGCAGGTACGGCTCGGCGGTCGCGACGAGCGTGTCGATCGGCGCCGGGACCGTGGTGGTCGGTGCGGCCACGTGCGACTGCCCGGGGTGCATCGCAACAGTGACCGCCACAGCAGTGAGGGTGGCGGTCAGCGCGAGGCGAACAGGGCGAACGGGACGCATGATGCCCCAAGACTAGACGGAGATCCGGGTTCCTGGATCCCCTATTCGGATTACTCCGGTCAGCAAATGGACGGCGGCTCCCCCGAACCCGGCCGGGACCTCATCCAGGCCGTGAAACGGGCCCCGATCCGGGCCCGTTCTCGGGCCCTCGTCGAGCCATCGTCGAGCCCTCGTCGGGCGCTCATCGGACCCTCAGCGAGGGAGTCCGAGGATCCGCTCCCCCGCGACGTTGCGCAGGATCTGCGTGGTCCCGCCGGCGATCGAGAGGCACCGGGTATTGAGCATCTCCCCCACGTCGGCGCGCACCTGGTCGTCGTCGTCGACGAGCACCTGCTCGCCGTGCAGGGCGACCACGAGCTCGGCGCCGTCTTGTCGGTTGCGGACCCCGAGCAGCTTGGCCACGCTCGACTCGGCCCCCGGCCCGTGGCCGGCGAGCGAGCGCAGCGTCGAGCGCACCCCGAGCAGCCCGCACACCGTCGCCAGCGCGACCGCGTGGCCGACGGCGACCCGCTGCGCCGCGCGCACCCCGGGGGCGGCCAGCTCGACGGCCCGCTCGGTGCTGTGGTCGAGGCGCGAGGACCCCATGGCCACCCGCTCGTTGGCCAGTGTCGTGCGCGCCAGCCGCCACCCGTCGTCGACCTCGCCGACCACCATCGCGTCGGGCACGAACACCTCGTCGAGGAACACCTCGTTGAACAGCGCCTTGCCGGTGATCTCCCGCAGCGGCCGGACGTCGATGCCGGGGCTGTTCCTCATGTCGACCAGGAAGTAGGTGATCCCCCGGTGCTTCGGGGCGTCCGGGTTGGTGCGGGCCAGGCAGATGCCCCAGTCGGCGCGCTCGGCGACG
This sequence comes from Nocardioides sp., assembly GCA_049593675.1. Lineage (GTDB taxonomy): Bacteria > Actinomycetota > Actinomycetes > Propionibacteriales > Nocardioidaceae > Nocardioides. Next base: position 3,941 of record JBAWHI010000449.1, on the reverse strand, counting down.
GAGGTCCAGACCTTCTGCCCGGTCAGCTTCCACCCGCCGTCGACCCGCTCGGCGCGGGTGCGCAGCGAGGCGAGGTCGGAGCCGGCACCGGGCTCGGAGAAAAGCTGGCACCACACCAGGTCGCCGAGCAGCGACGGGCGCACGAACCGCTCGCGCTGCTCGTCCGTGCCGTGCTCGAGGATGGTCGGGACCGCCCACCCGGCGATCACGATGTCGGGTCTGGCCAGACCGGCACCGGCGAGCTCCTGGTCGATCACGATCTGGGTCACGGCGTCGGCGCCCAGGCCGTAGGGCGCCGGCCAGTGCGGGGTGAGGTAGCCGGTCTCCACGAATCCGGCCCGACGCTCTGCCTCGGGCAGCGCAGCGATCCCCGCCACGGCTTCGCGCACCTCGGGCCGCACCGCCTCGTCCCGACCGTCGAGATCGATCCGGACCCGGCGGCGCGCCCCGGCCACGGCCGCCGCGGTGAGTCGCTCCGCGGCGTCGTCCGCGTCACCGGCCACGGCGCGCAGCGCCCAGGCACGGCGCAGGTAGAGGTGGGCGTCGTGCTCGAAGGTGAACCCGATGCCGCCGAGCACCTGGATGCAGCCCTTCGCGACCTCGACGGCCCCGTCGAAGGCGATGACCGCGGCGACGTCGGCGGCGAAGCTCCACTGCTCGACGTCCTCCGGATCCGGGCCCCCCGCCGCCGCGGCCACGTCCCAGGCCGCGGCCGTGACGGCTTCCGCGGTCTCGAGCATCTCCGCACACAGGTGCTTGACCGCCTGGAAGCTGCCGATCCTCTGACCGAACTGCTCGCGCACCTGGGCGTAGTCGACCGCGGTGGCCAGGCACCAGCGGGCGATCCCGGCGGCCTCGGCGGCCGCCAGGGTGATCGCCGTACGCCGCACCCGCCCGGTGCTCAGCTCGGGGACCCCGATGCCCGCCGCGGCGTCGAGCACCCGGACCCGGCCGAACCGGCGGCTCAGGTCCAGCCCGGGCGCGGTGGTGATCTCGACGGCCTCGCGTGGGAGCACCCGCCACCCGTCGTCGACCTCGAGCAGGACGTGCGTGGCGGAGGGGGCGTCCCACAGCACGGCGTCGAGCACGAGACCGACCACGGCGTCGGCGGGCAGCCGGCCCCACTCCCCGCCCAGCACGTCCGCCGCGACGGCCGGGCCCAGCAGCGGGCCGGGGACCAGCTCGTGGGCGCACGCCTCGAGCGCGACGGCCAGGTCGAGCACGGTCCCCCCACCGCCGCCGAGCTCGTCGGCGACGGCGATGGTCGGCACGCCCATCTCGCCGAGCGCCGCCCACGCCTCGGCGAACGTCGCGTCGGCGTCGCCCTCGGCCGCCCGCGTGAGGCCGCGGCCGTGCAGGTCGGTCGCCCACTTGCGCAGGCTCGCTGCCAGCTCGACGTGCTCGTCGGAGATCCCGATCGACATGCTGCTCCTGAGCGGTTGGTGAGGTGGGTGCGCCGCATCCGCCTCGAAACAAGAACGTGTTCTAGATCCTAACCATGTTCGGCGCCGTTTACCCCTCGTCCCGGTCGGGCATCTGTCCCTGGTGAGCGCCCGCGACCATCGATCCGAGCTGGTCGGCCTGTTGCTCCTCGCCCTGGTCAGCGCGGGCATCGTCGGGGCCCTGGTGCTCACCGACGACGCGGCCGCACCCGCCCCGGCCGCCGTCGAGACGGGCTCCCCGGCGCCGTCGCCGTCGGCATCCGAGGATCCGCCCGCGGAGTCCGAGCCGGAGCCCGAGCTCGAGGAGGACGCCGACCCGGACGCGATCCTCGCCGGCGACCAGCCCTTCGTCTACGCCTGTCGCCTGGTGACGCCCGACGACGTGACGGCGACGTTCGGCGAGCGCGAGCCGCAGGGCTACGTCCGCCAGCAGTACCTCGCCCGCACGCCGACCGCGGCCGAGCTGGCCGGCGCTCGGGCGTTCGCCTACGGCGGCTTCACGACGCACTGCACCTACGGGTTCAGCGACCGAGCCGGCCACGTGCTCGACGTGGCCGTCACCCAGTTCCGCTCCGCAGCGGCCGCCGAGCGACGCTGGCGCGGCCGTTCGGTGTCGGGCCAGACGGACCTTCGCTACCTCGCCGGGTCGCGATCCTTCTTGATCCGCGGCGGCGAGGAGGTCCTCGTCGAGGTCCGGTACGCCGGACGCGGCTCCGAGCGGGCGCTGACGCGCGAGCAGCTGGACTGGCAGCGTCCGCGGATGGCGCAGCTCGCGGCGGCGGTCGCCGCCCATCAGGAGGACGGCTCCGCCGTGTCCGGCCCGCTGCCGACGACCATCGGGGTCGCCGCGACGCTGGGCAGCACGCCGTACCGCGACCCCTGCTCGGTCCTGACCGACGACGTGATGACGGCCCTCGGCGCCCCGCGGCCCGAGCCGGTCGTCGTCAGCACGTCGATCATCCCCAACGCTCCCTACGGCGACACCGCCGTCAACAGCTGTGAGCGCCACGCCCAGAGGCGTGGCGCCATCTGGTCGGCCGCCCTCGAGATCCGCTACGCGACCGACCCGGAGGCCGCGGAGGCGATCCGCAAGCGCCACCTGAGGAGCCGCTACCCCCGCTCGGCCGAGATCACCGAGCTGCCGACGGCGGCCGGCACGGCGTACGTCGTGCGGGTCCCGAAGCAGCCCGACGCCGCCGTCCCCGTCGCCGTGCCCGTCGCCGTCCACGTCGTCGTCGGCGCGCACGAGCTGCGGCTGGCCCCGATCCGCGACATCAGCACGAAGCGGCCCGAGGGACGGGCGCCGAGCACCCGGAGCCTGGTCGCAGCCGTCGAGACGCTGGCCGCTACCCTCCGCTCGTGACGGAGATGCCGGCCGACCTGCTGACCCACGCCCTCGGCGCGAAGGGCTTCATGCCCGAGGACGAGGGCCTGCTGCTGCACCGCTACGCCCGTGAGCGCCTGCCCCACGGCCCGGCGCTCGAGGTCGGCACCTACTGCGGCAAGTCGGCCGTCTACCTCGGCGCCGCAGCACGCGAGGTCGGCGGCACGGTCTTCACGGTCGACCACCACCGGGGCTCGGAGGAGAACCAGGCCGGCTGGGAGCACCACGACGCCTCCCTCGTCGACGAGGAGACCGGACTGATGGACACCCTGCCGGTGTTCCGACGGACCATCGCGCGAGCCGGCCTGGAGGAGCAGGTGGTCGCCGTCATCGGCCGCTCGACCACCCTGAGCGCCCACTGGCGCACCCCGCTGTCGCTGCTCTTCATCGACGGTGGGCACGCCGAGGAGCACGCCCAGAACGACTACACCGGCTGGGCGCCCTGGCTGATGCGCGACGGTCTGCTGGTGATCCACGACGTGTTCGCGGACCCGGCCGACGGCGGCCAGCCGCCGTACCACGTCTTCCTGCGCGCTCTCGAGGGCGGCGCGTTCACCGAGGTCGAGGCGCTGGGGTCGATGCGGGTGCTGCGTCGGACCTCAGGGGAGGCTGGGCACGCCGTCGGCTGACGGACAGCCGCACTCCAGGCCGAGCTCGGTGAAGTGGGAGGCCAGCGACGTGCCGCGCATGATGCCCGAACCGGCCGTGCTGTGCCCGGCGACCTCGCCGAGCGCGTCGACGGCCAGGATCACCGCCGCGGCGGTGTACGTCGTGTGCTCCACCGGCCAGTAGACGTTGCGCGGCTCGCCCGCCTCCGCCTCGTCGCCGTAGACCCAACCGGTCCAGTAGCGACCGTCGTCCTCGCGCAGGTGCTGCATGTCCTGGAGCAGCGCCAGGGCCCGTCGGTGGTCGCCGATCGTGTCCAGCGCCATCGCGAGCTCGCAGGTCTCGGCGCCGGTCACCCACGGGTTGGTGTCGACGCACAGGATGCCGAGGCCCGGCACCACGAAGTCGTCCCACCGGGTCTCGAGCAGCTCGAAGGCGGCTCGCCCACGGACCGCGCCGCCGAGCACCGGGTAGTACCAGTCCATCGAGTGCGCCGACTTGTCCTCGAA